>JAJBWD010000001.1:0-4079 GCA_032907345.1 Bacillota bacterium
CTTATATACATGTTATAAAGTAAATATTATATTTTTCAGCCATAGTCTATATATTTCAGGAAATTGTATAATTTAAAATTTAAAACCACATTGAAAACTGAAAAAGAAGAAGAACCTTAATTTAAGGATTCTCCTTCTTCACTATCTATGACTCATTAGTAACATCCATGACCTTTTCCACATAATCATCATATCCTGATTGTGCAAATATTATAACAGGCTGATCATAGCCCAGTATTTCAACCCTGTATGCCTGAGCTTCACCCTTATCAAAGTGTTCATCTCTGATGATACATACTTTGTTTCTGTCTGCAACTCCATAACTTTCTAATATTTCCGTTACCCTGTTTTCTAAATCCCCTGTAGGACATTCAAGTACCCTGATTCTATCAATTGCTTCATCAAATCTTTTCATTCTGTTATCCTCCTGTAGAGTAGTAATACTTTGTATTATGTCCCTTAATTTTTTATTAATTCTATTAATATCAGCAGCTTAATTCTTCATATCATATTTTTCAAACCATAATTCCTCAGCCAAGTCCCAGATACAGTCCGGCACTAATTTTGAATTACCATATCCCATATTTTCAGACAGCTTATAAACATATTTAACAAAATCCAGTGTTATATTTTCTCCTTTTTTTATACTTTGCAGCGTTAACCTTGACCAGGTCCTGCACTTCTCCATGAAATGCCTTTCAAAAAATAACTGCTCCAGCTTTTTTAAATCATATTCTGCCTGATGGTGTGAAACTGTCCACTTATTATCTTCCCAGGTTAAAACTGCATACTCAGCGCAATTGTCTTTATTAAATGAAACACCTACTGAACCCGGGTTCACTATAAGTTTATTGTATACTGTTCTGCTCCATGGCTGATGGGTATGTCCACAAATTAAAACAGTTTCTTTAATGCCATTAAGTGCTTTTTCTATTCTTTCAGGATATTTGTCCGGGAAAATTTCTTCATTTATATTAGTTGGGGAACCATGTACTACCCGTATTCCATCCGTTCCAGGCAAATAAATATTTAACTGTTCAGGAAGTTTTTCAATGTATTTTAAATTCTCTTTATCCAAAACATTATATGTCCACACAGTAGCTGCCATTTGTTTATGTCTGCTCCATTCATCATGCAGTCCTTTATGGTAATTAAGTATGTAATCTTCTCTGTTTCCTTTTATAACATATGCATTCAGCTTTTCAATTTTTTCTAATACTTCATTAGGTTCCGGGCAATCCACAATATGATCACCGGCAATTATAAATTTATCAATTTCCTGCTTATCAAGATGATTAAGCACAGCATTAAGAGCTGTTAAATTCCCATGTATATCCGACAAAACAGCAATCTTCATTATTTCACCGCCTGTTTATTCTAGCTGCGACTATTTTGGGTTCTTCTCTGCCATTAAGGTGTAACTAGTAAATTTCAGCTGCAGTATCAGGTAAGTTTTTTATATGTTTTATAAACCCGAAGCTTCTCTCAGCTTCATCATAATTGTATTCATATCCAAATATTTTACCTACAGCAGGTGCAGTCTCTGCAAATAGTTCACAGGCTGCATAAAGTGCATTCCAGGCAGAATCATAATCACCCATATTAAAGGTCTTCATTAGTCTAGCCCATACCTCTGGATCTAAATATTCTTTCAAATTCTTATTTGCTTTTCCCATACTTAACTTAAAATCTGTCTGAGCACCAACATACCAGCACAGCATAGTTATTAATTCCTGCCGTACATAACTATTCATTACTTCAATTGTATAAAGAATTTCCTGCCTCCAAAGCCCTTTCGCACAATAAGGAGCTACCCACCAAAAGTTATTGCAGCGGCTGAAATATTGTCCATACGCAGGTTTCTTAACCCAATAATCTTCATCTGATGGTGCTGGAATCTGGGGCAAGCAGTTATCTTTATCCAGCAGAGGAACAGTCAGCTTATCCGTTCCGTATTCTTTTATTAACATATTCATTGGCTGAAGATGCAGGTCAATTCTGTTTCCATCTGTAAACTGCATCAGATATGTATATCCATTCTTGAAATCTACATCTATTCCCTGCATTTTGTCCAGTTTATCAGGAAATTGAAAAATTAGAGGCTCACCAAATACCTTTATCCAGTCTTTATCCTTAATAAATGATTCCGTTTCAGTAACCACATAAACTATGTCATAGTCCTGAAATATATCCTTATTAGCATTGGGATTTGCCCGGGAACCGTTCATATAAACAGCTCTGATTCGGTGGTCCTTTTTTGCCAATCCTAATATCAAATCGAACATTTCTTTTTCAGTTCTCATAATAATGCTCCTTTTTATCACTTGAGGAAATTGCATAATTTATAAACTAACCTTTTCGTTCAAAAAAATAATTTCCTGACTTAACCAAAATATAAATCATTATTTTAATTGTTGGTCTGATTTATCATTTGATTTCAGTGTTCTCAATATTAAATAGGTTTCTTTACCGCTGGCCCAGTTCTTTAAATTAATTAGCCGTTCACCATTATCACCATGTTCCTCATTATTAAAAGCAGCTATTAATTTATCACAGGGTAAGCTTGTGCAATGCCCGCAGTGGTTATATCCCTTATCAATTGAACATTTCGCAATTGTGCATTCTCCCCAAAATGGTTTGCTCTTGCAGGCCTGGCAGCCCGGGCAGTTTGTTTTTTCCTTCCATTCACATACCCCGCAGTATGCTCCGCACATTCCGATCAGTTGTTTATCCATAAAAATTTTCCTCTCTTTTAATATCTTTTATTATAATTTTTATTCAGCATATTACAAGATGATATTTATAATGATTGTCCTAACATTTAATGTAAGGCATCTTAGACGGTAATCCAACATACTGTAACTTCTCAGAATAATCACTTTACTTTGTCAATCTTGTAAAAGCAAACAATATAAGAAGGTTATGAATTAGCTCAACTACACATCATGTTCGTAATTCTATCACTAAATGCAATTATTTCTTCTTTTTTATGCTTGAACCAATTGCCAATCCCAAACACATACCAATACACATACCAGTACCAATATTTTTAAAAAGCAACTGACCTGCGGCCATTCCAAGACAAATCCCCAGACACATTCCTACTGCCAAATAATTATCTTCTTCATTCTCATCAGAACTTTTATTGTTTTCATCATCAATCTCTTTATTTTTATTTCCCTTATCCTTCTCATCCATAATTTCATTCTCCCCCTATTTCTATTATAATTACTTATCGGTAATAACCATAAAACTACTTTATATTTATTAAAATCCCATATAACTTAATAGTCCAGGATTTCATATGCTTCATACTCTTTATCAAAATGGTATCCAAGTTTTTCAGCTAAAGCCACAGAACCCTTGTTTTGTGCATCCCAGCTTGGATATAAACCTTTGTTCAAACATTCCAGAATCAATTTGGCTCCACAAGCTAATGCCAAACCTTTTCTTCGATAGTCCTTCCTGGTATCAATTTCTATCTCTATTCCTTCGTTGTACACAGTATAGGAAGATGCTCCTGAAACAACAATTCCATCTTCCAGTACTACTGCTCCAATTCCTCGTCTTTTGTAATCCTCGTAATCATTAAATTGTGAACATAAATCCCGTGACCATGGATCTCCAATAATCTGATTAAAAATATCTTTATCTATCATCTGAATATTAAATGGTTTCTTTATAGCCTCTACTATTTTTTTTAATTTCTCAATATCGAATATATCCCGTTCTTTCTTAATCGCATAACGATATACTTTTACTGCATTTTCTTTATATATTTGCTCAATCAGCTTATTCCACTCATTATTTTGTGAAATCATAATTATAAAATTTGATTTACGACCATCGGGCTTATTCAACACAAGCTCGCAATCCGCCTCACCTGCAAAAAAGCAAAAGTCGCCAGTCACTATTTGAGCTGATTTAGGACTCGTAATATTATCTGCATATGCTCTTCCCATACAGCCTTGCAAACATGACCAAATTAATGTCTCCTGCCAGCCTTCAAATAATTTTTCTAAACATTTTGTATCACTAATCTCATAAACGCTCATATTGATTTTCTCCATTTCATCTTA
>JAJBWD010000002.1:0-5962 GCA_032907345.1 Bacillota bacterium
AAATTATATAAAAACCTACCAAAGGTAGGTTTTAAACTGACATTATTTCCTTTTCTTTAACAGATGTTATTCCTTCTATCTCTTTTATATAGGAATCAGTAACCTTCTGAACTTTTTCTTCTGCTTTTTTAAATTCGTCTTCTGTAATTTCATTATCTTTTTTAAATGCTTTGAATTTTTCATTAGCATCACGTCTTATGGATCTGACGGCAACTTTTGCAGTTTCCTCCAGCTTCTTTATCTTCTTAACCAAATCTCTTCTCGTTTCCTCTGTAAGCTCAGGTATGATAAGCCTTATGGCAATTCCGTCATTTGAAGGATTTAATCCTAAATCGGAAGCCAGTATGGCTTTTTCAATGCCCTTTATTGAGGTTTTATCATATGGCTGTATCAAAAGTATTCTTGGCTCTGGAGCAGAAACATTTGCCATCTGACTGAGAGGCGTCAGTGTTCCATAATATTCAACTTCAATTTTATCAAGAATTGAAGGATTTGCTCTTCCTGCCTTCATCGTTTTAAGCTCCTGCTTGTATACGTTTATAGTCTTTACCATTTTTTCTTCGCAGCCTTTTACTACTTCATTAGTCATAATATACCTCCTCTACTCTTTAGAAACCAGTGTTCCTATTTTTTCTCCTAAAACTGCCCTTTTAATATTCCCCTCCTGCTCTAAGCCGAATACATGGATAGGAATATTATTGTCCATACATAGTGATGTGGCGGTGGAATCCATTACCTGAAGACCCTGGTCTAATACTTCCATATAAGATAATTTATCGTATTTCTTTGCATCTTTATATTTATTAGGATCCTTGTCATATACAGCATCCACATTTTTTGCCAGAAGTATAACATCAGCCTCTATTTCTGCTGCACGAAGTGCTGCAGTTGTATCAGTTGAAAAATATGGATTTCCTGTTCCTGCTGCAAATATAACAACTCTCCCCTTCTCCAGATGCCTCATGGCTCTTCTTCTGATAAATGGCTCAGCTACTTCTCTCATCTCTATGGCAGTCTGAACTCTGGTTAAAACGCCGATGTTCTCCAGTGAATCCTGAAGAGCCAGTGCATTTATGCAGGTTGCCAGCATTCCCATATAGTCTGCTGTGGTTCTGTCCATTCCTTCTCCTGTCCTACCTCTCCATATATTGCCTCCGCCTACAACCAAGCCTACCTGAACTCCCATTTCAACTATTTCTTTGATTTCATTTGATATCCTGTTAGTAAAATCAAAATCAAATCCTGAACCTTTTTTACCGGACAAAGCTTCCCCGGAAATTTTCAAGAGGATTCTTTTATATTTTTTTCCCACCATATACTAATTATACCTCCAAATATGTTAAATTTACAATTATTTACGAAAATTGAATAATAACATTTAGATTTTTCAGTTTTAAAATAAGGGGTTATCACTGCCCTTATAAATAAAAGTAATTTACTCATTATAATCTTAAAAAAAGAGAACACGCAGTGTCCTCTTTTATTTTTTTTACTTCTGCTGCATTTGTTTCATAACTTCTTCAGCAAAGTTTTCTTCTTTCTTTTCTAATCCTTCACCTTTTTCATATCTTACGAAACCTACAACTTCTATAGTGCTTCCGATTTCCTTGGATTTCTGAGCCAGGTATTTGCTTATTGTAAGCTCAGGATCTCTTACCCAAACCTGGTCAACTAAGCATACTTCCTTAAGATATTTATGAATTCTGCCCTCTACCATTTTATCAACTATCTTTTCAGGCTTTCCTTCGTTTATTGCCTGAGCTCTGTATATTTCTCTTTCTTTATCTAATGTTTCCTGATCAACAAATTTTTCATTTAAGAACAGTGGGTTAGCTGCTGCAACCTGCATAGCAACGTTTTTAGCAACTTCCTCAACAACTTCATTAACCTTGTCACATTTAACCTGAACTAAAACTCCGATTCTTCCGCCGCCATGAGTATAGCTGGCAATCATTCCGTTATTTTCTTCAAATCTTTTGAATCTTCTAACGTTCATGTTTTCTCCAAGTTTTGCAATTAATCCTGTAACTGCATCCTTTAGAGTTATGCTTTCATCAGCTGCATACTTTTCTGCAACGAAAGCCTCTATATCAGAAGCTGATGTTCTGGATGCCATTTCAGCTGCATTTTCTGCCAATGCTATGAAATCTTCGTTTAAAGAAACAAAGTCTGTTTCACAGTTAACTTCAACTATGGAAGCAACTTTTTTATCCTCAGATACATAAGTTACTATAAGTCCTTCTGAAGCTATTCTTCCGGACTTTTTAGCAGCTGCTGCCAGGCCCTTTTCTCTTAAAAATTCTATAGCTTTATCCATATCACCGTTTGTTTCTGTCAAAGCTTTTTTGCAGTCCATCATACCGGCACCGGTACGTTCTCTAAGTTCTTTAACTACTGAAGCGCTAATCATTTTATCTTCCTCCTATCCTTTATTACTCAGCTAATTGCTCTCCCTGTCTTCCTTCGATAACTGCATCTGCAATCTTTGATGTTATCAATTTAACTGCTCTTATTGCATCATCATTACCAGGAATAACGAAATCTATTTCATCAGGGTCACAGTTTGTATCTACTATAGCAATAACCGGGATACCAAGAATCTTAGCTTCCTGAATAGCAATTCTTTCTTTTCTTGGGTCAACTATAAATAAAGCTCCTACATTAGGATCTGCCATATTCTTAATTCCGCCTAAGTTCTTTTCCAGCTTTTCTTTTTCTCCCTTAAGCTTTATAACTTCTTTCTTTGGAAGAACGTCAAAGGTTCCGTCCTGCTCCATTGTTTCAAGCTCTTCCAGCTTCTTAATTCTGTCTTTTATTGTCTTGAAGTTTGTAAGCATTCCGCCTAACCATCTGTTGTTTACATAATGCATGCTGCATCTTTCTGCTTCTTCTTTGATAGCATCCTGAGCCTGCTTCTTAGTACCTACAAATAAAACGTCTTTTCCTTCTTCTGATACTTCTTTAATGAAGTTGTAAGCTTCCTCTACCTTCTTAACTGTTTTCTGAAGGTCGATGATGTAGATACCGTTTCTTTCTGTGAAGATATAAGGAGCCATCTTAGGGTTCCATCTTCTTGTCTGATGTCCAAAATGAACACCTGCTTCTAATAATTGTTTCATTGAAATTACTGACATATTTTTACCTCCTAGTTTTTACCTCCACTGTCTTCATACTCGCAGCTAACCTTTCGGCACCAAGCTGCAAATTGGACAGTGTGTGTATTTAATACCGTTGATAGTATATCATATGGAGGAAAACTAATCAATAAAAATTTTTATTAATATACTGTAAGTGCTTTTAACAGTTTCAATTGTGTACCAATTAAATTCAATAAAAAAGAGTATACAGGATAGATTTAATCTACTCTGTATACTCTGCTTAACTCTCTATACTACTTTTTATTTACTAATGAATCAGGAACATTTTCAGTTCCCTGGCCATAATAATCAAATACTCTAACTGCCTGTTCAATCTGCTCATCAGTCATCATGGCAACATTACTGCTCATAGACCTGGCTATACAGTATGTCTGAGCAGCTTCTTCCAGGTAAATACAGGAATATAAAGCCTGTTTTAATGAGTTGCCTACTGCAATTACACCATGGTGTTTTAAAATTACAGCCAGCTTTCCTTTTAGATTTTCAACTGCTTCTATACCCATCTGCTCACTTGCAGCTGATGAAAAAGGACATACATTAACTGAACCTTTAGTTGCATTGGCAAGAGTAGTTAAATTGCATTTAAATTCATCCTGAACTAAGCCTAATGCAGTTGCATAAGGTTGGTGTGTATGAATAACAGCCTTAACCTCCGGCATATTATTGTAGATATATAGAAGTGCCTTTGTATCCACTGATGCTTTCCTGTTTCCTTCAATAATATTTCCAGATAAGTCTACTAAAATAATATCATCTGCCACTAAGTCCTCATATATCATTCCTGAAGGAGTTACCAAAACTTTATCTTCATCAACTCTGCAGCTTACATTTCCTCCTGAAAGTGCAATTAGTCCATATCTATCAAGCTTCATACCTGCCTTAATGACTTCTTCTTTTTCTTTATTATACATTTTTCTTTTTCCTTTCCTTATACAATGCATTGTTCCTCTTTATATTTGCCTTCAGGGAGTTAGGATGGACAACCTCTTCTATTTCCAAAAGCTTTTTTTCTAAATCTTTATAATCATTATATGCTTTTAAATCTATCCAATACCTTCCCTTAAGCAATGTGGACTTATTCACCCTTATATACATTTTATGTGCCAGCTGCTGTTCTTTAATTTTAAAACAATTTAATTCTTTTAGTGAATAAACATGAGCTTTATTAAATGCAGAAAAGCTTATTTCATTATCATCTATTACTATCTTTTCGGGATAACTGATGGATATAAAATTGGTAATTATTGTGTATACACACAGAAAGCATATGAGTATCCACAGATATTTCATAGATGAACCTCTGATTATGCTGAAAATTCCTAATATAAATACAATTGCTGCCAGGATTCCAGCATAAATCACTCTTATTGAAAACAATCTTTTATTGAATAAATATTCTTTACTCATATTTCCTCCTATATTTAAAAATTAAAGTGTTTTATAATTCAAGACACTGTTATGTAAGTGTGAATCTTTTTTTATACTTCAGGTGAAGACTATTCTCCACCTGAAGTTCTGATACTTATTATGAAGCCTGCTTTAATTCTTTAGCTTCTTTTAATATTCTCTTTCTGTTAATTAATGCTAATCCTACTGCAACAACTGCGATTACAATCATTCCGATTGTTCCAAGGTCGTTTAATCTTACAATTGCCCAGGTTAAAGGATTTGCACCGTCGCAGATACTTGAAATCATTGTAGCGTTTGAAGGCATTGCATATTTAGCATTTATAGCTGCCTTTGTCATTAATGGAGCTAAATTAGTAGCTATAAGTAAACCAAATGCTAATACTACTATACCGTTTATTAATGCTCTGAATCCATTTCCTTTAACTACAGGTGTGATTAAAACGAACATCCATGGAATAACTGCTAAGTCTGCGAATGGCAGAACCTTATTTCCAGGAAGAATAACAGCCATTAATACTGTAAGAGGTACTAATATAAGTGATACTGAAAGTGTTAATGGGTGTCCAACACCAACTGCTGAATCAAGTCCTATATACATCTTTCCTCTGTTGGAGAAATGTTTGTTAATAAATTCAGAAGCAGAATCAGATATTGGAAGTAAGCCTTCCATAAGCAGAGAAGCCATTCTTGGAATAAGAACCAATACAGCTCCCATTGTGATTCCAAGCTGAAGTACTTTTGCAACATCATAGCCTGCTACGATACCAATTACAATACCTAAAACTGAACCTACTATTATTGGCTCTCCGAATACACCAAACTTTTCCTGAGCTTTATCCATGTTGAAATCTATCTTGTTAACCCCTGGAATTAAATCGATAACCTTGTTGATTACTATAGCTATTGGTGCATATGCTCCGCTGAATCCGTGAGGAAGTGATACGCCAGGAAGTCCTAATGTTTCTTCAACTCCGGGAGCTGTGTAATCGCCGATTACCATGATTATAACCATGTTCAAAACAGCTGCTATTAAACCTAAAGTCTGACTTCCTGTTACTATAGCAACAAGAGCTCCTGTAAATGCAAAGTGCCAGTAATCCCAAATGTCTACGTCAATTGTCTGTGTTGTATTAGTTAATATCATTACGATGTTTACAAGTAAGCAGACAGGAATTATTACCATACCAACTGTTGATGCAAAAGCTATAGCTGCTGCTGCAGGCCAGCCTACATCAATTACAGAAAGATGTAATCCAAAACGTGTAATCATCTGCTGTACTGCAGGTCCTAAATTTGATGCCAGTGCTCCGATTACCAGATTCAATCCTATGAAACCAACACCTACTGTAAGTCCTGCTCTTAATGATTTACCTTTTTCTGTTCCCAGTATTATT
>JAJBWD010000003.1:0-3109 GCA_032907345.1 Bacillota bacterium
TGAGTTTCAAGTTCCTCTGAATAATCTCATAATTGGTGAGACATATTCCATGAAGGTATCCTATGTTGATTGCTTTGGGAATGAAACTGAAGCGCAAAAGAATTTTAGTATTGGGGCCTGACCCTTGTAAAATATTGTTAAAAGGTACTGCGTTACATAACGCGGTATCTTTTTATTTACAAATGATTAAAATTAATACAATACTTGAATAAAATGTAAAATAGATATAGTATATATACTATAGTAATAATATTATCAAGTTGGGGGTATGATTATGAAGATTCCTAAAAAGCTGTCATTTTTCTTATCATTTCTATTAGTATTTAATTTAGTTTTCAGTAACTGGGGAATGGTTGTTAAAGCAGAAGAAACAGCATCTTCTGTTGTAATCAGCAGTATTTTAACTGATAAAACATCAGCTGCTGCAGGAGCTAAGGTTAATGTTACCTTGGATGTTAGAGATGAAGTAAATGGAATAAGTAATGTTAATATTCAATACAAATTACCTTCGGGAAACACAAAAGATCTTAAGCTGCTATCTGCAGATGGAAAATATACTGGATCTATATCTATTGAAAATGGGGAGGGCATAGTTGGTGACTGGAAGGTAAATAAAATCCAGGTAACTGACAGCAGCGGCAGAGTAAAAGATATATATAACAGTGAAATAAGTACAGAAGATGGAGCAGTATCTTTAAACGGCGGTGATTTTAAGGTATTGGAAGCCAAATACCAGACAACAACAGAAGTAACAGGTATAGAGGCATCAATGGTTAACAGCATAATAGTAGATAAAAGTACCGCTAAAGCTTACGAAAGCGTAGTTATAACTGTAAATATGGCTGATACTCTTTCAGAAATAAGTAATGTATATTTAAATTACAAACTGCCCTCTGGAGCAAATAAAAGTGTTTATTTAAATGCGCAGGATGGTAATTATGAAGGTTGCTTAGAAATAGGGGAATATTATGAATCTGGAAGTTATAAAGTTGATAATATTCATTTTAATGATAGCTTAGGCAATACGGTATATGTATATAATAGTGAGTCATACACTGATTCCAGCTTAAACCTTCAGGACTTAAGTGCAGGAGATTTAGAAGTAACAGGGACAACCCCTGATATAGAAGCTCCAAAGCTTAACAGTATAATAGTAGATAAACATAATGCTTCTGTTGGAGACGTAGTTACAATTGCAATAGATGCTTCAGATGATGTATCCGGAATAGTCTATATTAATGTAAATTACAGACTTCCATCAGGAGATATTAAAAATATAGAGTTAACCAATATAAATGGCAGATACATTGGAACCATAGATATCGGAAAGTATAATGAATTAGGAATTTATAAACTAAACAGGATAAACATTAGCGATTGCGCCGGGAATGAAACAGAAATATATAATAAAGAGTTATACATTTATTCCGGCTTAAACCTTCAGGATTTAAGTGCAGCAGATATAGAGGTAACAGGTACCACACCTGATTTAGATGACCCAGTATTTAATAGCATATCGGTAGATAGAAGTATAGCAGTACCGGGAGATAAAGTTACAATTACAGCAGATGCTGCCGATTTTACATCTGGAATACGATCAGTAAATGTTATTTATCAGCTCCCATCAGAATCGAATGAGAGTGTGGCTTTAACTCAGGTAAACGGCAAATATACAGGAACTTTAGACATTGGTCAATTAGATGAAGAAGGAAGCTATATAGTTGAAAAGATAGAAATTCAGGATAACTCAGGCAGATATTCATTTATATACAATAGTGAGTTAACTAGTGCCTATTATATTACAACTCAGGATTTAAGTGCTGGTGATTTTCAGGTAACAGGCACCGTAATTGATACTAATGGCCCTGTTCTTAACAGTATAAGTATTGATAAAACCAGCTATACAGCAGGAGAAGTAATTAATTTTACCATTGATGCTGCAGATGATTTATCTGGTATTGACGCCATTACTGCAGTGTACAAAGATGAAAATGATAACTACAAAGATTTAAATTTTGACCTGATTAACGGAAAATATAAATGTCAGTCTGTTGTAAATGTATTTGATTCTTCGGAAGATTGGAAGATAGATTATGTTTATCTTCAAGATATAAAAGGTAACATTACAATTTATTATAATTCAGAAAAATATACATCAGTGGAATATGGAATATTAAAAGATTTAAGAGCAGTAGATTTTAATATATACGGTACAGCAGCAGAAAATCAAAATCCTCAGTTTAAAAGTGTAACTGTAGACAAGAAAAATGCAGCAGCTGGAGATCTTGTTAAGATAACTGTTGATGCTAAAGATTATGAATCAGCATTAGAATATATTGAAATTGTTTATAAACTTGAAGATGGAACAGAATATGAGAAAACTTTACAATATAGTAATGGGTATTATATCGGCTGGCTTAATTTACTTAACTACACAGGATTATTACAGACTGAATATGTGCAATTAGTAGATAAGGCTGGTAACTGTTCCACTTATGTTAATAGTAATTTAAATAGTGATGATTTTGGATATTATGATAATGTTCAGCCTGTTGATTTATCCGGCGGTGATATATATGTATCGCCTTTATCAGATAATCAAAGCCCAGTATTCACCTCTCTTACCACTGATAAAGAAAATGCTGTTTTAGGAGATAAGGTAAAAATATCAATATTGGCAAACGATACAGGTTCAGGACTTTTAAAAGCTAACATATATTATGTAAGTACATTTGGCCAAAGTAAGGAAATTACAGCAAAACCGGTTGGAAATTTATTAGAAGGGTATTTTTATGTTAACAAATATGATGACTCTTCATGGAAGATTAGTGAAATTGACATTTGTGATAACTCAATGAATGTATTAAAGATATTCAATAATAATAATGCACTTTCATCTGGAGACTTAACAATAGCAGGAACTAACCCGGATCATACAGGTCCTGTGTTAAAAGATGTATATACTGAAATTAAAAATTTAGAAAAAGGACAAACCCAAAAAATTTATATAGATGCTGCAGATGATGTCTCTGGAATAAAAAGTATTGAAGCTGTATTTGTAAGGAATAATGAATATGATACCTATGATGTAACTGATTTTACTTATGAA
>JAJBWD010000004.1:0-5417 GCA_032907345.1 Bacillota bacterium
AGAATTATATAATTTTTAAATTAATTTTTCAACTGAAAAAACGTTGAAGATTCCTTATTTTCAGTTGAAAACAAGCCGAATGTAATTAATAATTCTCTTTAATTAAAGCAGATAAATTTTGAACTGGATTTTATCTTGTTTTCTGTTTCATTTCTAAATGCCTCAGCCTCTAATGTATTACTTTCTAATATATCTCTGGCATCTTTGTTTGCTTCTTTAAAAAGTTCCATATCTTCATAAGGGTCCGCTATTATGAAACTGGAGTCCCCACTTTGCCTGAAGCCGAATATTTCCCCGGTACCTCTTATTCTAAGATCTTCTTCTGCTATTTTAAATCCATCACTGTAATTTTTAAGTATTTCCAGTCTTTCTTTAATCTTATCATTTTTAATATCAGCTATCAGTATGCAGAAGGACTTCTCACTTCCTCTTCCCACTCTTCCTCTAAGCTGGTGCAGCTGAGACAGACCAAATCTTTCTGCACCCTCTACTATCATTAAAGCTGCATTTTTAACATTTATTCCAACCTCAATTACAGTAGTTGATACCAAAAGGTCTATCTCTCCATCATTAAACCTCTTCATAACTTCATCTTTCTCTTTTGGATTCATACCGCCGTAAAGCATCTGGATGTTTTTTATGGAATACTTGGTTTTAATAATTTTGTACAGCTCCTCCACAGACATACTGCCATTTTCATTTTCTTCCACCAGCGGACAGACAGCATATACCTGTCTTCCCTTAGCTATTTCCTTCTTAGCAAAGCTGTACACCCTGTCCCTTTCTTTACTGTCTACATAATAGGTGTCTATTTTTATTCTGTTTGGAGGCATTTCATCAATTACAGATATATCCAAATCTCCAAACATATAAAGAGACATGGTCCTTGGAATAGGAGTTGCAGTCATAACAAGTACATCAATATTTTTGCCCTTATTAATGAATTTATTTCTCTCTTTTACACCGAATCTGTGCTGCTCATCTGTAATTACCAGGCCCAAATTTTCAAATAAAACATCTTCTGTAAATAAGGCATGAGTACCAATGATTAAGTCTATTTCACCATTTTTCAGTTTTTCCTTTATTAATATTTTATTTTTATGTGTTGTACTTCCTGTAAGGAGCTGAATTCTTATTTTAAATGGAGATAATAACTTCTGAGCTTCATTATAATGCTGATTTGCCAGAATCTCAGTAGGGGCCATTAAAGCTCCCTGATATCCATTCTTTATCACATTAAACAGTGCTATAAGAGCCACTACTGTTTTTCCGGAACCTACATCTCCCTGAATAAGCCTGTTCATGGGAGATGATGATTTTTCATCAATTAAAATTTCTCTCATTACCCTGCTTTGAGCATTTGTAAGCTTATAGGGAAGAGAGTTTTTTAAAAGGTTAAGTTCCTTTGATGGGTTAAATGCCATACCCTCCCTGTTTTCTTTAATATATTTTCTTGATATCAATATCTTTAAGCTGTATGTTAATAATTCCTGATATTTAAGCCTTTTCCTGGCCGTTTCTAATTCATCCAGGCTTCCGGGAGCATGAATTTTTTTTATTGCATTATCTAAAGCTAAAAGAGAATTTTTACTTATCAAATACTCAGGCAGATTATCCTTTATTATTATTTTAGATAAAAGCTGCTTTAAGAGATTAATTATTAAATCATTGGATATCCCTTTAGTTAGAGAATATATAGGTTTTATATTATTGTCTTCGCTGCATTTCCTGCTGGGATTAATTAAAATATTATTTCCCTTAAAGCTGGCTACTTTCCCTGTTAAACAGCATACCTCTCCTATTTTATAAGAGTTTACAATATAGGGCATATTAAAGTATTTAACATTAAAGCTTCCATTTGAATTTTTCAGATTAATGTTTATTATAGCTTTTCCATTTATCCTGATTGGTTTTGAAACAGATGTAACTTCTCCGCTTATACTTGCAGTATCTCCGCTGTTTAATTCTTTTAAGGAATCAGTTTTTATTATAGTTTCATAATCTCTTGGAAAAAAAAGCAGCAAATCAAGGAGTGATACTATTCCCAGATTATTCAGTTTTTCTTTCGTTTTTGGTCCTACTTTATTTAATGTATCTATACTTTGTTCCAGAAACATAAAACCTCCATTGTATAACAAAAAAAGCCCTAAGGCTTTCTTTATTCTACTGAAATAATGAAATAATACAAGGGCTGTTTTCCCTGATAGAAATGGACATCTATATCCTTATATTTATTTTCCATATCTTTCTTAAATTTATCTACTTTGTCTTCTTCTACGTCTTCTCCATAAAATACGGTAATAAGCTCACTGTCTTCATCTACCATATTATCTAAGACTCCCTCACATACCTTATATATGTCATCACCGACTTCAACTATGGATTTAGCTGATAATCCTAAGATATTGCCTTCTTTTATTACTTTGCCGTCTATCTCAGTGTCTCTTACCGCATATGTGACCTGGCCGGACTTAACGCCCTCTATTCCCTCTTCCATAGTCTCTAAATTCTCTTCCGGGGATGAATCCTCGTTAAACAAAGTCATAGCCGTTATGCCCTGAGGTATGGTCTTTGTTGGAACAACTATTATATTTTTATCAGAAAGTTCAGCTGCCTGGGTAGCTGCCATTATTATGTTGCCGTTATTGGGAAGAACTATGATATTGTCCGCAGCTAAAAGATTAATCTTATCTAAAATATCATGGGTGCTTGGATTCATTGTCTGTCCGCCTTCAATTACGTAATCAACACCTAAATCCTCAAAAATATTTTTAATTCCTTCACCCATGGCCACAGATACTATGCCATATTTTTTCTTTTCAGCTATAGGTGCTTCCTGAGGTTTTATTTCTGTATCCTCAGTTAAAATATGTCTGTGCTGCTCTCTCATATTGTCAATTTTTACCTTTGAAAGTTCTCCTATTGCCAGTGCTTTGCTTAAAACCTCACCTGGCTGATTTGTGTGGATATGAACCTTGATTACATCTTCCAGACCTACAACTACCATTGAGTCGCCATATTTTTCCAAAGTATTTTTAAAGCTTTCCACATCAGGATTTGGAGTTTTAACAAAGAATTCCGTGCAGTAGCCAAATTTTATTTCCTGTTCACCCAAATCTAAAATAGCATGTTTTTCTTTTTCAGATTTTACTTCTTTGAACTTTGCATTTTGTATATTGTTTTCTAAAGCTTCCTGCATACCCTTTAATATTATAAGAAGTCCCATACCGCCGGCATCAACTACATTTGCTTTTTTAAGCACAGGCAGCATCTCAGGAGTCTTGTCTAATACTTCTTTTGAGTAATCACATATTTCCTTAAAAAGCTTTGTTATATCCTGCTCTTCTGATGCTAAGGCTTTATCTCCTGCTGCTCTTATTATGGTAAGTATGGTTCCTTCTGTAGGTCTCATAACTGCCTTATATGCTGAGTTTGCTCCCTCTTTAAGAGAAAGCGCCATTCCTTTTGCATCTATTTCGTTTTTGCCGCTGAGAGATTTTGATATTCCTCTAAAAATCTGAGACAGTATAACTCCGGAATTACCTCTGGCTCCCATAAGAGCTCCTCTGGCAACCTTTCTTCCAATATCTCCAAGAGATTCATCAAAGGAGGCTGATATCTCGTCAACTGCTGATTTAAATGTCATTGACATATTTGTGCCGGTATCTCCATCCGGTACCGGGAAAACATTAAGCGAGTTGACATATTCCTTCTGCTCTTCTAATTTATTTGCAGCATTTACTATCATGTTATAAAAAACAAGCCCATCTATTTTTGTAAATTCCATTTATGTTACCCTCCTAGACTCTTACTCCTTGAACATTTACTGTTATTGTTGATACTTTGAGTCCTGTCATATTTTCCAAGTTATACTTTATCTTCTGAATAATATTGTTTGCAATCTCAGAAATCTTAGTCCCGTACTCAACTATAATGTATAGTTCAATGGATATTTCGTTGTCTTTAAATTTAATCTTTACTCCTTTGCTGAAGTTTTCACCCTTCATTAGTTCCCAGAGTCCATCAGTAGCATTTTTTCTTGCCATACCTACCACGCCATAGCATTCCATAGTGGAAAGCCCAACAATATTGGCTAAAAAATCATCTGAATAATTTATATATCCTAAATCTATATTTACTAATCCTGCCATATATACCCTCCTTATCAATTGCGTATATTCTGTTAATGCAGTTATTATACACTAATTCTATATTAAATAATCCATATATTCAAGTTTTTTTATAATTAACTTGCAAGTAAGGTCTAAATTATGATAAACTATTTATGTTTGAATTGAGAAGATTTTATCTTCGCAATTAAGGAGGTGTTTTTGTGTCAAGAGTTTGCGAAATATGTAATAAGGGTGTTATTTCCGGAGTACAGTACAGTCACTCCCATCGTCAGTCAATGAGAAAATGGGCACCTAATCTGAAAAAAGTTAAGGCAGTAGTTGATGGGACACCAAAGACTATTCATGTTTGTACAAGATGCTTACGTTCAGGAAAAGTACAGCGTGCTGTATAAAATAAAAAATGCAGTTGATTAATCAATTGCATTTTTTATTTACCCGTTTTTCAGCATTTTTCAATCAGATACCACCCTGCGTATACTAAGGCGCCTCCAACCAGAAGGAGCCATCCCCAAATTGGAATAACTATGCATATGATTATACCTATTCCTATGGATATAAGTGCGATACCACAGTGTTTTTTTGTTTTTCCCTTCATAAAAACGCCCATAAAAATTGCTATATTCTATTATATGATTGATTTTCAATTCTGTTACAAAATTAATCCCAGCTTTTAATAAATATCAGAGGTCCTCCCTGAAATTTAATTTTTAAAATGCCGCCATTAAATTCATTAGATAAAATAAGGGAATCTCTCGGGAATAAATGATATTTATTAAGGGGATATTTACAATTTGTAAGTGTTATTTCTTTTACATCTTCTCCCATGGAAAATATAGAAAAATATTCTCCATCAAGTCCTTTTATTTCAGCCGGAGATTTAATTAAAAATATTTCATTATTGTCGTCGGATATTTTGCCTGGAATACCTTTTTCATTTAATAAATAAAGAATATTTATATTTGCCAGAAGATGATCAATCCTTCCCCCTGTGGCCCCCAGTATTGTAATTTCTTCAGCACCTCTGTCTATTGCTTCCAGGGCAGAAAGCTCAGTATCTGAATAGTCCTTATGCTTTGGAAACTTTGTAAGTTCTACATTATTTTTTAAATATTCATTTAATATTTCTTTTTCTATGGAATCTAAGTCCCCAATTATTAAATCCGGCTTTATATTATATTTAAATAAAATATCACACCCTGAGTCTGCGGCTATTATATAGTACCCTTTTGAATATTTCTTCAGCAAATTAAAAGAAGGAGGGCTGCCTCCTGAAATTATAAGCGC
>JAJBWD010000005.1:0-2659 GCA_032907345.1 Bacillota bacterium
CCTGCTCTCGATATTTTCCTTTTCCAGTGCTGCCATAACATCTATTGGTCTTACCTTTGAGCCTTCCTTAATTGTCATGACAGACAGCCAGTAATTTGGTTTCCCAAAGGAAGCTATAGGCATCATTTCAATATCATCTATATATTCAAACTCTTTTTTATAGAAATTATATATACCCTTTTTCTGCTCTATTCTTGTATTTAATACCTTAATCTGGCCTCTTCCTATACCTGCCAGCACATTGCTCATTCTATAGTTAAAACCCAGTTCGCTGTGCTGATAAAATCTTGCCTTGTCCCTTGCCTGAGTTACAGAAAACCTTACTTTATTTATTGCTGATTCATTATCTGATATAAGCATTCCACCCCCGGAAGTTGTTATTATCTTATTACCGTTAAAGGAAAAAATGCCGAATTTCCCAATTGTACCTGTATATTTATCCTTATATGTGGCGCCTAATGATTCTGCTGCATCTTCAATGATAGGAACACTATATCTGTCACAGATTGGCTTTAATTTATCATAGTCAGCACTTTGCCCATATAAATTAACTATAATAACCGCTTTAGGCAGTTTCCCGTCTTTTTCATGATTTTCAAAAGCCTTCTGCAGTGCCTTAGGAGACATATTCCAGCTTTCCCTTTCAGAATCTATAAATACAGGTATTGCATCCTCATATATTATTGGATTACAGGAAGCTGCAAAGGTTAAACTTGAACAAAATACCAGATCCCCCTTTCCTACACCCAAGCTTCTAAGTGCCATATGAATTGCTGCTGTTCCTGTAGTAAGTGCTGCAGCCGCTTTGATGTTTACAAAATCCGCAATCTCTTTTTCAAAAGCATCTACATTAGGTCCCAATGGTGCTATCCAGTTGGTATCAAAAGCTTCTTTTACAAATGCTTTTTCCATACCGCTCATATGAGGTGATGCCAGGTATATCTTTGGGTATGGTACTTTTTTGTTTTTCGTATTATTTTCATAATCCAGCCCTGCCATGGAAGCCTCTGCCAGCCTTTCATAAACGGGATTATAGAATGTGGGAACCAGCTCTTTTACCGTTTCTATTACGCTTTCAATGATTACCTCTTTTTTCCCTTTCTCAAGGATTATATTTAAGCTGCCCAGTCTTCCTTTTAATGCATCGAAATTATCAAAAACCGATCTGCCCACAAAAATTTTATCATGGGTTGTTTTATTTAAACCCTCCTCTTCAGTTAAAACCTCTTCATACAGCTTTTCACCGGGTCTTAGCCCTATAATCTGAATTTTTATATCCTTATCAGGCTCGAATCCTGATAATTTTATTAAATCCTTTGCCAGATCATATATTTTTACAGGCTGACCCATGTCAAGAATAAATATTTCACCGCCCTTTGCAAAAGCACCTGCCTGAATAACTAACAGACTGGCTTCTGTTATTGTCATAAAAAATCTCGTTACATCTTTATGAGTTACAGTAACCGGTCCGCCGCCTTCAATTTGCTTTTTAAAAAGAGGCACTACAGAGCCATTGCTGCCCAGTACATTTCCAAATCTTACTGCAGAAAAATTTGTCTTGGATTTCTTATCAAGGGACTGTACTATCATTTCGCAGATTCTTTTAGAAGCTCCCATAATATTAGTAGGATTTACTGCTTTATCTGTAGATATTAATACAAACTTCTCTGCATTAAACCTGTCAGCGGCTTCCGCTATATTAAGCGTTCCAAATACATTGTTTTTAATAGCTTCTGATGGGTTAGCTTCCATTAGAGGTACATGCTTATGAGCTGCAGCATGAAAGATTATTTGGGGTTTATACTCCTCAAATAAATCATTTAACATTTTTTTATCACAAACAGAACCAATAATTATTTTAAAATTTAAATTACTGTAATTCTTCCTTAATTCATTCTGCAGGTCATAAACTCCATTTTCATAAATATCTAAAATGAGCAATTGCTTCGGATTATATACTGCAATCTGCCTGCACAGTTCTGATCCTATGGAACCGCCTCCGCCTGTTATCAAAATTGTTTTTTCTTCAATGTATGACCGTATTCCTTTTTTATCAAGAATAACAGGAGTTCTGCCAAGAAGTTCCTCCGGCACAACATCCCTTATTTTCGTTAATGAAACACTGCCATTCATTATTTCATAAAGCCCGGGCATAGTCTTAACTTTGCATCCTGTATTTTTGCATATATCAATAAGTTCTCTTTTACTTTCTTGAGCAAGTGATGGTATTGCAATTAAAATTAAATTTATATTTTTTTCTTTGACAAACTTTTCAATTGTAAACCTGTCACCCACAATAGGTACACCGGATACTACTTTCCCTATTTTGTTTTTATCATCATCTATTACACATACCGGAAACATATTAATTACTTTGCTGTTTCTCATCTCTTTAATAATGATGTTACCTGCATCCCCGGAACCTATTACCATTACTCTTTCAGCATTTTCATCATTTTTCTTGGACAGCTTTATCCGGAATCTTCTGAATATTCGAAAACTTAGCCTGAACCCAACAGCTAATATCATAGTAAATATTACTCCGACAATTTCTATACTTAGCGGTATCTTTCTATAAAAAAAACTATAAACTGTATTTATAGCTCCCCCTAGAGTACAAGCCTCTATACCATGAATAAATTCATCAATACCTGCATAA
>JAJBWD010000006.1:0-10244 GCA_032907345.1 Bacillota bacterium
CTTTTAGCTGCCAGGACTCCATTATTAGAATCTTCAAAAACTATACATTCCTCAGGCAGAACTTCAAGAAGCTCAGCACTTTTTAAAAATATATCAGGGCTTGGCTTACTATTTTCCACAGCATCTCCGGTAACCACCTGAGCAAACAGCTTATCTACTTTTAAAGTTTTTAAAACAAGATCTATAACATTAAGCGGCGACGAAGATGCCAGGCACAGCTTTAAATCATTATTATAAAGCTCTTTAATTAAAGATACAGCCCCTTCCATTTCAATTATATTCTCAGGGTTATTAAGAATTGTCAGGTAGTATTCATCTCTGTCTTTTTGAACCAAGTCTTTTATTTCTTCTTTTAGCTTATATTTA
The DNA here is from genome assembly GCA_032907345.1 of Bacillota bacterium. Taxonomy (GTDB): domain Bacteria; phylum Bacillota; class Clostridia; order Clostridiales; family Clostridiaceae; genus JAJBWD01. The sequence continues at coordinate 367 of JAJBWD010000006.1, forward strand.
TTTTTTAGAATTTCCCACATATAATAAGAGTTAGTTCCTGTAAACTTATCATGCTCTTCTCTATCCATATAAATACCAAGACTATTAAATATTTTCTCTTCTAAAATAAAATGTAGGGGCTCGCTGTCTATTATTGTTCCATCCATATCAAAAATCACTGCTCTAATCATTTTTTCTCCTTTGCTTTAAAAAATAATTCATATGGAACCCACATGAATTATTGCCTGAAGAAATTTTATCATAAATAAAGATTAATCGTCAAACCTGAATGTTTTACTCATAATAGACTCAATTTTTTATAAATTATTTTTTATATAATCTATTTTATCATCAACATATTTTTCCAGCTCATCTATATTATCCTTTGAAAAGCTCTTATCTTCATGTAATATATTAATACTGGATTTTATTTCTTTTGCCCAAATTGTAATATTATAGTCCTTGTTGCTGCAAAAATCTTGTTTATGACATAAAAAATTTTTATAATAATAGATCAAATAGGAATTTAAATAATTGTAAAATGGACTTGGTATATCGGATATATCATTATAAATATAGAATTTATTATAATCTACTTCATAAATATTAAACGGCTTCTCACATAATTTGCAGATTCTCCATCCCTCACTGTAACAATAACCACATATTGCTTTATTACTGATAATGCGTGGTAAACTATTTATATTTTCGTTTATTCCCTGCGCCCTGTTAAAATCCTTATTACAAATGATACAATGTAGTTTATCCTCATTATTCATATAATCATCTCCCTTTATTTGTATTATTCTACACATAAAGGTAAATTCCTTTTATAATTAATTTAATTTGAATAAAAAAGGCTTCAGTGAAATATAAAATCACTGCAGCCTTAATACTTGGTTTTGGCGGGAGTATGTGGGAATCGAACCCACCCAGGACATTCTTCATGCCCCAACACAGTTTTGAAGACTGGCTGGCACACCAGCACCAATCTACTCCCATATGTCTTACTATTTTACATTCTATTAATTAAAATGTCAAATAAGAACCCGACCGTCCTCTTCTCGTCTAGTTATCTTTTCTTCATCTAATTTCATCAATATTCCCACAGCAACCTTTCTGTTTGTATCTAGTATTGCTCTGAAATCAGTAGGAGTAAGCTTGCCTTTTTTCTTCAAATAATCTATAGCCACAGCTTTAGCTTTATTATAACTTGTTTTAAGAATAGTAACATCCTCAGGAAGTTTTAAAAGCACCTCTTCTCTTATTAGATCAGAAAGCACCATATTAAGCTCTTTTTCCTTATATTTTTCCTGAAATTCTTTAATATTTAAGGAAGTATAGTCATTAATCTTAAAACTTGCTAAAATATCATCTTTAATTTTCAGCTGCTCCTTAGAATATTTTATTTCAAAGGAAAATAGAGAAACAAAGGAACCACTTATTTTAATAATCTGCTGCTGTAAAAATATATTAAATAAATTATCTGCTTCTTTTTTAGAAAAATTTTTAAAAAGCCTGGTTCTTATCTCTTCTTTGGACAGACCTGGACTTAAGGGATTATCTTTATGATATGTTAAAAGCAGCTTTTCAATATCTGATTCCTTTTCCTTTATATAATTTATATGATAAAAAATATCTGCTGCTTTATATATCCTGTTTCTCTTTAACAATTCATCAATTTGAGGAAGAAGCTGATTTCCCTTTATACCAATTCCCTTTTCAATATGAGAAATTTCTAAGTTTTCTTTGGAATTTTGCTTTATATAGCTCTCGAGTATGTCTATTTTATCACCGCTGTCCTTTATTTTAAGATCTTCTACATAATCCTTTGAATTTCTCTTTGCCTTTATACCCTTTGGCTCTATAATGTAACCTCCGCCGATGGTTACCATTGGAGAATAGCTTCTTATTACAAATCTGTCTCCCTTTCTTGCAGCTATGCTTTTTTCTAAAACCAGCTGCACTATATCCTCTTTCCCCGGTTCCAGCTCTTCTTTATTAAATAATCTAACCCTGCATAGTATCTCAGATGTGCCGTGGTATAGTCTAACTCTCCAGTTATTTTTAAGAGGATTCTTATTTCCCTTAAGGTAATTTAATTTGCAGTCTACAATGAAAGAATTTTCAAGACAGCCTTTTGTTGATAAAATATCTCCTCTTTCAATATCAGATACCTTTACATTAGAAAGGTTAACAGCGCATCTCTGCCCTGCATAGGCCTTTTCCTGACTTTCCTCATGAACCTGTATTCCTCTGGCTTTTGTTATTATATTGGAAGTATACAGCTCCAGCTCTTCATTTATGCTTACCTCTCCTGATATTATAGTTCCGGTTATAACTGTTCCAAAACCGGCTACAGTAAACACTCTGTCAATAGGGAGGTAAAAGTCTGCTTTTGAATCCTTTTCCGCGACTTTTTCTGTCATCTTATCTATTTCCTGTATAAGCTCCGGTATACCCTGTCCTGTTTTTGAGGAAACTGAAATTATTGGAGAGTTCTTAAATATGGATTCCTTAAAATACTCAGATATATCATCTTTAACCATATGGAGCCACTCTTCATCTACCATATCTGTTTTCGTAATTACTATTATTCCATTTTTAACATTAAGAAGCTTTAAAATATCATAATGCTCCCTGGTCTGAGGCATAATTCCTTCATCTGCTGCTATTACAAATAAAACAAGATCTATAGAGGAGGCACCTGCCAGCATGTTTTTTATAAACCTCTCATGACCGGGAACATCAATTATTCCTGCCCTTTTTCCTGAGGGAAGATCAAAATAAGTAAAGCCCAGGTTAATTGAAATTCCTCTCTCTTTTTCTTCTTTCAGAGTATCTGTGTCCCTGTTTGTAATTGCTTTAATTAAGGCTGTTTTGCCATGGTCAATATGTCCTGCTGTTCCGATAATTATATGTTTCATTCTATTCTCCCCTGCTGATATTAAGAAAAGCATTATAAATATCAGTAAAGTCCCCATCCTGAACTGTTCTTATATCCATAATTACCTTATCTTCATTAATTCTCACGATGATAGGTACATTATTTTTCCTAAGTTCATTCTCTAATTTATCAGCAGACATTTTATCATAAGATATGGAAAGAACTCTGGACTTTATTTTAGAAAGAGGCATAGACCCTCCCCCTACTGTTGAAAAATCATCCGTAAGTTTTATGGAGAGTCCATTAATTTTTGAAAGTCTTCTCTTTAAATTTATTGCCTTCCTATTTAAATCCTCATAGCTTACAGTAAGCATTTTAAGAGTCGGAATATTGTCTATTGCATCTTGTTCATCTAAATACTCTGACAGCGTAGCCTCTAAGGCACTAAGCGTCATCTTATCAACCCTTAATGCCCTAAGCAGCTGATTTTGTTTCATTTTATCAATCAAATCTTTCTTACCTGCGATTATTCCTGCCTGAGGTCCTCCTAAAAGCTTATCTCCGGAAAAGGTAACTATATCAATTCCCTTTTTTATGCTTTCAATAACGGTAGGTTCTTCAGGAAGTCCAAACTTTGACATATCAAGGAGTGTACCGCTTCCTATGTCTTCAATTACCGGAATATTATTTTCTTTTCCTATTTCAACTATCTCCTCAATAGAGGGCTCCAGTGTAAAGCCCAGTATCTTATAATTTGAGGTATGAATCCTAAGAAGAGCTGCTGTATTTTCATTTATGGCTTCTATATAATCCTCCATATGGGTTCTGTTTGTAGTACCAACCTCTCTTAATATGGTACCTGACAGCTTCATTACCTCTGGTATCCTGAAGGAGCCTCCTATTTCCACCAGCTGGCCTCTTGAAACTACAGCCTCTTTTCCGCTGCATAGGGTGCTTAAAACCAGCATGACAGCAGCTGCATTATTGTTTACTACAAGAGCTGCTTCTGCTCCTGTTAACCTTTTTATAATATCCTCAATATGAGAATACCTTTCTCCTCTTCTGCCTGCTTCTATATCATATTCCAGATTATTGTAGGAGGATGCTATCTCTGATACCTTAAGAGCTGCCTTCTTTGACAATATTGATCTGCCCAGATTAGTGTGAATCACAACTCCTGTACAGTTTATAACTCTTTTTAGCCTGTCTGACTTTTTTAATTCTAAAATTCTATTAAATGAATCTAAAATATCTTCTTCTTTAAATCCATCTGTTTTTCCGCCTAGAATTGCTTCTCTTACCTCGTCTAAGGCTTCTCTTAAAGCTTCAATAACATAAACTCTTTTTGTTTTATTAAGCGCCTCAATTACCTCACTTTTATTAAGAAGCTGATCCATCTTTGGTATTTTTTTAAGAGAATTCCTGTTCATAATTTCTCCTTATTTTACATATAAATATTTGTCCTTTAAAGCTGTTACCTCACCTATTATGGATGATTTTAAATCAAGTTCCTTTAGGGCAGCCACAGCTTTCATGGCATCGATCTCTCTCATTGAAAGAATGAGGCCTCCTGAAGTCTGAGGATCAAATAATATGTCCTCCATATATTCTTCAACTCCTGATAATGAGTATTTTCCATCTAAATAGCTTTTATTTTTATATGCTCCTGCCGGTGCCAGTCCCATTTTTGCATATTCTATTGCCTCTGAAATTACAGGGACTCTATTTTTGTATATATTTATTGAATGTGAGCTTCCTGCTGCCATTTCATAAAGATGTCCCATAAGTCCAAAACCGGTTACGTCAGTGCAGGAATTTATATCTAAATCCTTAACCTTTAAAAACGCATATTTATTTAAAGTTGTCATAACTTCAACTGCTTTTTTATAAGCCTCAGGAGATGCCAGTTCCCCTTTTATTGCTGTATTTATTATGCCCACTCCAAGAGGTTTGGTAAGTATCAGAAGGTCTCCTTCTTTTGCAGTATTATTTTTCAGTATTTTGTTTGGGTGCACAATTCCGGTAACAGAAAGACCATATTTAGGTTCATTATCATCTACTGTATGTCCTCCTACTACTACTGCTCCTGCTTCTATTACCTTATCTGCTCCACCTTTTAAAATGTCCGATAAAACATCTACAGGAAGACAAGCTGGAAAGCAGACTATATTAAGTGCAACCTTGGGTTCTCCCCCCATGGCATATATATCACTAAGTGAATTAGCTGCTGCTATCTGCCCGAAAGTATACGGATCATCTACTACAGGAGTAAAAAAATCCAGTGTCTCAATGAGAGCTATATCCTCTGTTAATTTGTATACAGCTGCATCATCCGAGGATTCTGTTCCCACTAACAATGCCCTGTCCTTCATCTCCGGTAATTTGCCTAGTATCTCTGAAAGGGTCTCCGGCCCTATTTTAGCGGCTCACCCAGAGGTTCTTGATAACTCTGTTAATCTTTTTATCATGCTCCCACCTCCTATGCTTATTATAATAGGAAATTACATAATTTAAAAATTTAATTTTTCATCTTAAAAAACGTTAATAATTCGTTATTTTAAGATGAAAACTCAGCCAAAAGGTAATTATGTAATTTACTCTATTATATAATTAAACTACCATAAAATAAAGTAATCCTTTATCTTGTTATAGGTTTTATCTCCTATCCGGTCTATTTTTTTAAGCTCATCTATGTTTTTAAAGCCTCCGTTTTTTTCTCTGTAATCTATTATCTTCTGAGCTGTAACATCCCCAATTCCGGGAACTTTTTTAAGCTGCTCCTTATCTGCCTGGTTTATGCTTATCTTACCGTCACTATTTTGGGAACTTGATATGCTGACTGCAGTTCCCTTTTTATTTACAATTATCTTCATCTGATCAGATACAAGCTGGGCTAAGTTAATTGAAGCAGTATCAGCTGTTTCAGTAAAACCTCCTGCTTTATTAATGATATTTTCCACTCTGTCTCCTTCTGTAAGGGAATATACACCAGGCTTTTTAACTTCTCCCACAATATACGCTTTTATTTCTTTTTTCCCCTGCTGACTGCTTTCGATTAATACCTGGGAACTATCCTCCTGTTTATCAGAATTTCTATATCCGACAAATAAAAAAATAAGAATTACAAATATTAATGCTATTGATGCTAAAACTTTACCATATTTCTTCATTTTTATCCCTCCAATTTAATTATTGACTACAATATCTGAAATATTTCTGATATAATTAAATATATTTGGTATTTGGAGGAGACTATGAAAAGGATACTGTCTATATGTGTAATATTTGCAATAATAATTTTTATTCCCCAGTCTGCATGGGCAAATGCTAAGCCTCCTGTTATTTTGGCAGATGCTGCAATTTTGATGGATGCAGATACCGGTAAAATTCTTTACAGTAAAAATATTGATAAAGCTTATCCCCCAGCCTCAGTCACTAAAACAATGACAGCTCTTCTTACACTGGAAAACTGTAATTTAGATGATGAAGTTACAGTTGACAAAAGGTCACCTTTGGAGGATGGGTCTAAGATATACATCAGAGAGGGTGAAAAAATAAAGGTTAAGGATTTACTTTACGGCCTTATATTAGCATCCGGAAATGACTGTGCCGGAGCATTAGCCACTCATATAGCAGGATCACCTGAGGCTTTTGCAAAAATGATGAATAAAAGAGCAAAAGAACTGGGAGCTAAAAATACAAATTTTGTTAACCCCTGTGGCCTTTTTAATCCAAATCATAAAACTTCAGCCTACGACCTGGCACTTATTATGAGAGAGCTTATTAAACATAAAGAGTATATGGAAATATCAAAAACTTCAAGCTATCAAATTGCAGCTACCAATATGCAGCCTGTGCCCAGGCCATTATGGAATGAAAATAAATTAATTCAAAATTACAGCAGCTACTTTTACCCCTATGCTCAGGCAGGTAAAACCGGATACACAACAGAATCAAAATTCTCTTATATAGCTTATGCTAAAAAAGGCAGCCGAAACCTTATTGCTGTTATTCTTCACGAAAATACAAAATCATATTATGCTGAAACAATAGCACTGTTTGAATATGGATTTAATAATTTTGAAAACATAAAGTTTTTTTCAAAGGGAGATATAGTATCCTCAATTAAAATAGATAACCAGGACTTCCCTCTTACAGCAGGTTCAGACTTTTATTATACAAGAGAAAAAGGGAACACTGAGGTTCCTACTCTAAATTTGATTGAACAGGACTTAAGCGGTAAGTCATTTACAAAACAGGATAATATACTAAAAGCTTCCATAGTCTATAAAGAATCTAATATTGGACAGGTTTTTTTAAAAAGCTCTAAGGACCACATATTAAAAAAGGCTGCAGCAGTTAAACAGACCTTCTCTTATTTAAAAAACATATTATTATTTATTCTCTACATTTTTTCAGGGCTTTTAGCAGCGGCACTTCTCATGAGATTCTATAATAAAAAGAGGAGAAAAAAATATAAATCAAAATATAGATAAAAAGGCGTCCTAAGGGCGCCTTAATTTATTTATTAAGTTTTTTATATCCTCAGGAATGGTCGCTTCAAATTTCATTCTTTCAAGTGTCCTAGGATGGCTGAATTCTATTTTTACCGCATGGAGTGCCTGCCTTTTAATATATTCCTCGTCCGCCTCTCCATAAAGATCATCTCCATAAATAGGGCAGCCAAAGTGTGATAAATGAACTCTTATCTGATGGGTTCTTCCGGTAAGGAGCCTCAGCTCAATAAGTGAAGAATTGTCATATTCCTCAATTACCTTATACATAGTTTTGCTCTCCTGCCCTTCAGGGCTTATTATTCTTTTTACTCCGATTTCTTCTTTAAGAATTGGAAGGTCAATTAGCCCTTCTTTTTCTTTCATTTTGTTATGAACAACTGCCAGATAAGTCTTTTGGAAGGAAGCCTTATCTCTTGCCATTGCCATGTGAGTAAACTGGTTTTTTGCAACTACAATGAGTCCTGATGTATTCATATCAAGTCTTGATACAAGGCGGACTATGGTATCTTCTCCCTTTTGCCTGAAATAATATATTATTCCATTGGAAAGAGTATTTGTCTGATAATTTTTAGTTGGATGAACTACAATAAACGGTGGTTTATTTATTATAAGAATATCCTTATCCTCGTATATTATATCAAGCTCCATGAAAACAGGGTCTATATCCTGAGTTTCTTCTCTTTGAAGCTCTATTTCTATAATGTCCCCTTCACTGAGCATATAATTTAGCTTTTCTTCTTTTCCATTTACTTTTATTCTTCCTTCTCTTCCTGCGCTGATCAAAAACCTGGTGGATATTTGTTTTTCTCTCTTTAAATAAGCTCTGAGCTTGGTTTTTTTATCCAAGTTCAAAGCTCTATATGTAAGTATATTATTCATTTACTTTAGCTACAGCTTCAATCTCAACCAGGGCATCTTTCGGGAGGCGGGAAACCTCTACGCAGGACCTGGCAGGATAATTTTCTGTAAAATACTCACCATAAACCTGGTTTACAGCTGCAAAATCATCCATATTTTTGATAAATACTGTAGTCTTAATCACATTTTTTAAAGAGGAATCTGCTGCTTCCAGAACTGCTTTTAAATTAAGAATACATCTCTCTGCTGCTTTTTTTATATCATCTGTAACCATCTCACCATTTTCAGGGTCTATTGGTATCTGGCCTGAAGTAAAAATGAGCTTTCCTGTATTAATTCCCTGGGAGTATGGTCCAATTGCAGCAGGAGCCTTTTCTGTATATATTATTTTTTTCATTTAATCAGCCTCCTTTTTATAGTCACTGCCCAGCGTAATTACTATATCATATTGGTTATTACTTGACTGCAGTACATCTACATTTGATATACCATATTCATCCACTAAAATCAGATTAATATCTTCATCCATATTATAGGCTGTTACTTTTGATGTTTCAGCTGCTGCAGTATTTCCTGTGGTTACATTTTGATAACCTTTTTCTTCCAGATTTTTCTTTACATCAGCCGCTAAGCCTTGTATACTTGTTCCATTTTCCACCATTACTTTAACAGTTTTCTTATCTATTGATAAAGTCTTGTTTTCGGATGTACCCATGCCTTCTGCTTTAAATGGTGCTAATAATTCCTGATTCTTCTCCGGATCGTATATAACATAAGATATTTTATTTATATACTCAGGAGATCCCTTTATTGTATTCATCTTTATACTGGAAGAATCTAATTTTGATATGATAAGCCCGTATTTTATTATGCCAGCAGGTTCCATATTAGTCTCAACAAATTCTGGTATAGTCTTTAGTATGCCTCCAAGTTTAAATATTATTGAGGGTGATTTTACTTTTTCTATTACCTTGCTTATAAAATCATGCTGATTGTCAATTCTGCCTAAATCACCTGTGGCAAAGCCTCCCTTACCGTTATTATTCTCTCTCCATCTAAAATATTCTTCGGCCTTAGCTCCATCTAAATGAACAGTGTCTCCCTTATTAAAATGAATATGAAGGTTCTGAGCCGGATCATCATAATTCATATTATATTTTATAGTCATATCAATTCCGCCAATTGAGTCGATAAGCTTCCTGAAGCCCTCATAGTTTAGTTTGGCATAGTAGTTTATATCTACATCCAGCAGCTTTTCCACTGCATCTATAGCTCCCTGAACACCGCCTATGGCATGAGCTGCATTTATCTTCTGATTTTTACCATTTATTTTAATCAGTGTATCCCTGGGAATAGATAATATATTAGCCGATTTTGTTTTTGGATTATAATTTATAAGCATAAGTGTATCTGTTCTTTTAGGGTCATTGGTACTTTTTGATCCAGCGGTTCCTACATCCACACCCATAAGAAGTATATTCACAGGGCCATCTTTTTTTACCTCTTTTGTTACTATGGTTTCCCCATTATATCCTGGAGCTTTGTTTGTTAAACTTAACAGATACCTGTAACCGCCATATGCTATTCCTCCAATAATAAGCAGGATAATTAAAGTCAGAAATATATAGAACCTTGGC
>JAJBWD010000007.1:0-19800 GCA_032907345.1 Bacillota bacterium
AAAACTGCCGGAGGATAAACTTTATGTAACAATATATTTAGATGATGACGAAGCATATGATATATGGACAAATCAGGTGGGATTTCCAAAAAACAGAATATTCAGATTGGGAAAAGAGGATAATTTCTGGGAGCACGGCAGCGGTCCCTGCGGTCCCTGCTCGGAAATTCATTATGCAAAAGAAGACGTTATAATAAATTCAGCAGAAGAATTCCAAAAAGCATCTGACGAAGATAAAATAATAGAGGTTTGGAATTTAGTATTTACTCAATTCGATAAGGATGATGAAGGAAATTATAATAAATTAAAATTTCCTAATATAGATACGGGAATGGGTCTGGAAAGACTGGCTACTGTAATTCAAAATGTTCCTAATATATTTGAAATAGATACTATTAAGAGCATACTTGATAATGTATGTAAAATCTCTGGTGCTTCCTATGGGAAAAATAAAGATACAGATATTTCCATAAGAATAATAACTGATCATATAAGAAGCATAACCTTTATGATAAGCGACGGCATATTGCCGTCAAATGAAGGAAGGGGTTATGTTTTAAGGAGACTTTTAAGGCGTGCATCAAGGCATGGAAGACTTCTTGGAATAAAGGGAACATTCTTAGATAAGCTGTCTGAATGCGTAATTGAAAATTCAAAAGATTATTATAAGGAATTGGAAAATAGACGTGATTATATTAAAAAGGTAATAAGATTAGAGGAAGAAAGATTTAACCAGACAATTGATACGGGAATTATAATATTGAAAGATTATATTAAAGAAATAGAAGAAAAAGGCGAAAATTTCCTGTCCGGAGAAAAATCCTTTAAGCTTTACGATACTTACGGGTTTCCAATAGAGCTTACTGAAGAAATATTAGAGGAAAAAGGAATAAAGATAGATAAACCCGGATTTGATAAAGAGATGAAGCTTCAAAAGGAAAGGGCAAGAAGTGCAAGAAACAAGAGCAATTATATGGGAGCTGATATATCCTTGGCAGACATGATTCCATCAGATGCTGCTGTTACATTTACCGGTTATGGCAGTCTTAAAGCGTGCTCTAAGGTGCTCTTCATAATAAAAGATGATGAATACAGTGAGGAATTAAATTTCGGTGAAAAGGGTATAATAGTAACTGATAGTACTCCTTTCTACGGAGAAATGGGCGGTCAGACAGGAGATACAGGCTTAATTTATAATGATTTTTTCAAAGGAAATATTATAGATACTAAAAAGAACATGTCAGGGAAAACCTATCATATTGTTGAAGCTGTTGAGGGAAAGCTTTCTTCTGATTCATTAGTTACACTTGAGGTTTTAGAGGATAGAAGAAATGATATATGCAGGAATCATACTGCAACTCATATGCTGCAGGAAGCATTAATTCAGGTTCTGGGAAGTCACGTTCATCAGTCCGGCTCATATGTGGATGAGTTTAAGCTGAGATTTGACTTTACTAATATGGCCCCCATGACTCAGGATGAAATAAAAAAAGCTGAATCCATAGTTAATTTAAATATTATGAAAGCTTATGATGTTACGACTAAAGAGATGTCCTTAGAGGCAGCAAAAGAAAGCGGTGCCATGGCACTCTTTGATGAAAAGTATAAAGACAAGGTAAGAGTTGTATCAGTAGGTGATTACAGCAGGGAGCTTTGCGGCGGAACCCATGTGAGAAATTCAGGAGAGATAGGGCTTTTTAAAATCTTATCTGAACAGGGAGTAGCTTCAGGTATCAGAAGAATAGAAGCTGTAACCGGGTTTAATGCAATAAAGTATATAGATGATCAGGAAAGTATAGTTAAGGAACTTCAGAAAGATTTAAAGTGCAGTGAAAAAGATTTAACTTCCAAAGTTAAGCAGATTGAACAGAACATTAAATCCTGTGAAAAAGAGATAGATAGTTTAAAGATCAAAATAACATCATCAAAAGAAAACAGTATAGTTGAAAATGCAGTAAAAATAAAAGATATTAGCGTAGCATATGGCGTATTTAAGGATACCGATGTAAATCTACTTAGAAGCTTAGGAGATAAAATAAAAGACAGGATAAAATCAGGGCTTGTTATTTTGGGAAGTAATAATGAAGGTAAAGCAGTATTTATGGCTATGGCAACTAAGGATGTTTTGGAGAAAGGAATACACTGCGGAAAAATAGTAAAAGAGGCAGCAGGTTTTGCCGGAGGAAACGGCGGAGGAAGACCTGATATGGCACAAGCTGGAGGAAAAGACGGCGAAAAAGTTCAGCCTGCAATAGATAATGTACTTCACTTTATAGAAAGTTTAGTTAAGTAGTATACATTTTCCAAGTTATGATATATAATTAATATATCCTATTATCAAAAAGGGGTGAATAGATAATGGGGAGTAATGAAAACACAATAAAATTTAATCTGCCAAAGGACAAAAAAACACTTACTAAGGAGATTTTAACAGAGGTTTATGATTCTCTTCAGAAAAAGGGATATAACCCTGTAAATCAATTAGTTGGATATTTAATATCAGGTGATCCTACTTATATCACTAATTATAATGGAGCTAGAGCGAAAGTCAGCAAATTAGAACGTGATGAAATATTAGAAGAGGTTATAAAATATTATCTGGATATATAAATAAAATGCCCTTTAGGGCATTTTATTTTAATTAAGGAAATTGCATAATAACATTTTGGCTGATTTTTCAGCTTAAAAATAAGGAATTATCTAACTTTTTTTAAGCTGAAAAGTTAATTTATAAAGTATGCAATTTCCTCAGTTAAGGAAATTGCATATGATATTTATTAAATAATAAATATACCAAATATATGAATTACATAGGAGAACTTATGAGAATATTAGGCTTGGATGTAGGAGATAAAACTATAGGAATTGCAGTATCAGATCCTTTAATGTTTACTGCACAGGGAATAACAACCATAAAAAGGATAAATATTGGTAAGGATATTGAAGCACTTAAAAAAATTTGTGAAGAATATAGTGTAGATGAGTTTTTAGTTGGCCTTCCTAAAAATATGAATGGCACTTTAGGCCCTCAAAGTGAAAAGGTAATGGAGTTTTGCAAGGTATTAGAGAAAAAGTTTAAAAAGAAAATAACTCTTTGGGATGAAAGACTGACTACAGTTGCTGCAGAAAAAGCCATGCTGGAAGCAGATCTTTCCAGAAAAAAGAGAAAAAAAATAATAGATAAAATTGCAGCTACCTATATCCTGCAGGGATATTTAGATAGCTTGACACGTTAAGAATGGAGGTATAATATGGAAATTGATATGGATGAAATCATAACATTAACGGACGAAGATGGAATCTCATCTGACTTTAAACTATTAGCCAAGCTGGATATTGAAGACGAAGAGTATGCAGTAGTTGCTCCGATAGACAGCGACAGTGATGAAGCGATAGCTTTGAAAATAGAAAAGGTATCCGAAGATGAATATGAATTTGTTACAGTGGAAGATGATGAAACGCTTGACATGATTAGTGAAGCTTATGAAACGTTGATGAATGATGAAAATTTAAATTAAGGGTGTTAGTATGGTAAAGCTTTCTGATAATGAAGAAAAAAGAATAAATGAAAAATTAAAAGATAATGGTTATAAACTCACTCTTCAGAGAAAATTAATTCTTGAAAACTTATTGGAACATGAAGGTGAGCATCTGACTATAGAGGAGCTTTATGATATAGTTAAAATAGAATTTCAGGATATTGGCCTTGCTACGGTATACAGAACAATGCAGCTGTTTGATGATATTGGGCTTGTCAGTAAACTGAATCTGGATGATGGATGCAACAGATATGAATTAGTTCATGAAAATGAGCACCACAGACACCATCATTTAATATGTTTAAAGTGCGGCCGTGTCACAGAAGTTCAAGGAGACTTGTTAGAATCATTAGAGCAAAATATAGAAAAAAGATATGATTTTCAGGTTCAAAATCATAGTGTTAAGATTTTTGGCATATGCAGCGAATGTAAAAAGAAAAAATAGGAGGGATACTTTGAATAAGCCAAAGCAGCGTATAAAGATAATACCACTTGGTGGTTTAGGAGAAATTGGGAAAAATTTCACAGTTATAGAATTTAATGATGAAATTATTGTTATAGATTGTGGACTTAAATTTCCAGATGATGAAATGTTAGGAATAGATATTGTTATACCGGATATTTCATATTTATTAAAAAATGTAGAAAAGGTAAAGGGGATATTTTTAACTCACGGTCATGAGGACCATATTGGAGCTCTTCCATATATTTTAAAACAGATAAATATACCGGTATACGGAACAAAGCTTACAATTGGTATTGTAGAAACAAAACTTAAAGAAAGTAATTTACTAAGTACAACTGTACTGAACAGGGTAAACTGCGGCGACATAATCAGACTTTCAAAGATGTCTGTGGAGTACATAAAAACTAATCACAGCATTGCAGATTCTGCAGCACTTGCTATTCATACACCTCTCGGAGTAGTTTTTCATTCCGGAGATTTTAAAATCGATTATACTCCAATAGACGGAGAGGTAGCTGATTTAGCAAGATTTGCAGAACTTGGCAAAAAGGGAGTACTGGCCATGATGGCAGACAGTACTAATGTGGAGAGACCCGGATATACCATGTCAGAAAAGACTGTAGGAAAAACCTTTGAAAGAATATTCCAGGATGCAAAAGGAAGAATAATAGTTGCTACCTTTGCATCTAATGTTCATAGGATTCAGCAGGTAATCACCGCTGCTGAAAAGTACGACAAAAAAGTAGCTGTTACCGGAAGAAGCATGGAAAATATAGTTGAGGTGGCAGCAGAACTTGGATATCTTAAATATGAAAAAGATACACTTATTAATATAGATTCCATCAGGAAATATCCTAATGATAAGATAGTTATCATAACTACAGGTACTCAGGGAGAGCCTATGTCGGCACTGTCCCGAATGGCTATGAATGACCATAGAAAAGTAAATATATTAAAGGGAGACCTGGTAATAATATCAGCTAGCCCAATTCCAGGCAATGAAAAACTTATTTCCAGAGTCATAAATATGCTGTTTAAAGCTGGAGCTGAGGTAGTATATGAAGCATTAGCAGATGTTCACGTATCCGGCCATGCATGCCAGGAAGAGCTTAAACTGCTGCACAGTCTTATAAAACCCAGATTTTTTATCCCTGTTCACGGAGAATACAGGATGTTAAAACAGCATGCAGAACTGGCAGAAAAGCTGGGTATGCCTGAAGAAAATGTAGTAATAGCTGAAAATGGTGATGTAATAGAAGTTACAAGAAAATCAATAAATAAAATAGGTACCGTAACATCCGGTCAGGTATTTGTGGACGGACTTGGAGTAGGGGACGTAGGAAACATTGTACTTAGGGACAGAAAACATTTATCTCAGGATGGTATAATTACTGTAGTTGTTACAATTGCAAAGGATTCAGGAGGAGTCATTGCAGGTCCTGACATAATATCAAGAGGTTTTGTTTATGTTAGAGAATCAGAAGATCTGATTGATGAAGCAAGAGATGTAGTTAAAGAAGCTTTAGACTCATGCCAAAAAAAGGGTATAACTGATTGGGCTTCAATTAAATCAACTATAAGAGATTCCCTTAGAATGTTTATATACGAAAAAACAAAGAGAAAGCCTATGATATTACCAATAATTATGGAGATATAATAAGAATTGTGTAATATTTTAAAATAGTATCTCACAAAATTAAACATAAGTTGACTTTTCAGCAACAAAATATTAAAATATAAAAGGACTTATGATTGGATACAAAAATAGTATCCAATTTTTGTTTGTAAAAAGAAATTGGAGGAATTATAATGAACTTATTTACCAGAGAAGATATACGAAACGTTGCAATTATTGCTCACGTAGATCACGGCAAGACAACTATAGTTGATGCCATGCTGAAACAAAGCAACATATTCCGTAATAATGAAAATGTGCAGGAAAGGGTTATGGATTCCAATGCATTAGAGAGGGAAAGAGGAATAACCATTCTGTCAAAAAATACCGCTGTAATGCACAAAGGAATTAAGATAAATATAGTAGATACTCCAGGTCATGCGGATTTTGGAGGAGAAGTAGAACGAGTACTAAAGATGGTTGATTCTGTTCTTCTGGTAGTAGATGCTTATGAAGGTCCTATGCCTCAGACAAAATTTGTATTAAAAAAGGCTCTTGATTTAAATCTTATGCCGCTGGTTGTTATAAACAAAATAGACAGAGAAGATTCAAGACCTACTGAAGTTTTAGATGAAATATTTGATTTATTCATTGAACTGGGAGCAACAGATGAGCAGCTTGACTTTAAAGCTGTATATTGTTCTGCTAAGCAGGGAATAGCAAAGAAAGAAATGGAAGATGAAGGAACTAACATGGATCCTTTATTTGACCTGATAATAAGCAATGTTAAAGCTCCCCAGGGGTACCTGGATGAACCGCTGCAAATGCTGATATCTACAATAGATTCTAATGAATATGTAGGAAGAATAGCAGTTGGTAAAATTCAAAGAGGAATTATTAAAAAGAATCAGAATGTAGCAGTAATCAAAAGAGACGGCAAAGTACAAAATGAAAAAATATCTAATCTTTATGTATATGATGGACTGAAAAGAGTAGATGTGGATGAAGCAAAACTGGGAGACATTGTTGCAGTATCCGGAATTACCGATATTAACATAGGCGAAACTATAGCAGACACAGCAAGGCCTGAAGCTCTTCCTTTTGTTGATATTGATGAACCAACACTCAGCATGAACTTTATGGTTAACAATTCCCCATTTGCAGGTCAGGATGGAACTTTCGTTACATCAAGGCATATAAGAGACAGACTTATGAAGGAAATAGAGACTAATGTTTCTTTAAGAGTAGAAGAAACAGATTCAGCTGACTGCTTCAAGGTAAGCGGAAGAGGTGAACTTCATCTTTCAATATTAATCGAAACTATGAGAAGAGAAGGATATGAGTTCCAGGTTTCCAGACCGACTGTAATATTTAAAGAGAAAAAAGGGAAAACCATGGAACCTATAGAATACTTAACCATAGATGTACCGGAAGAATTTGTTGGCGCTGTTATGGAAAAATTAGGTGCAAGAAAAGCAGAAATGGTTAATATGACATCTGCTGTTAATGGATATTCAAGACTGGAATTCCAAATCCCAGCAAGATCTCTTATTGGATTTAGTACAGATTTTCTAACAATAACAAAAGGAAATGGTATAATGAACTCTGCATTCTTTGGTTATGAAGAATATAAAGGAGATATTGCAGAAAGAACAAGGGGCTCCATAGTAGCATTTGAAACAGGAGAATCAATTGGGTATGGATTATTCAATGCTCAGGACAGAGGAACGCTGTTTATTGATCCTGCTGTAAATGTATATGAAGGAATGGTAGTTGGAGAGTCTTCCAGGGCAGAGGACATTGAGGTAAATGTATGTAAGAAGAAGCATTTATCAAATACCAGATCTTCAGGATCTGATGAAGCATTAAAGCTTATTACTCCAAGAAAAATGTCACTGGAACAATGCCTGGAATTTATAGCGTCAGACGAGCTGGTTGAAGTAACACCAAAAAATATAAGAATGAGAAAGAAAATATTAAGTACAGAACTTAGAAAAAAAGGCAGAAACAGAAAGGAATAATTATGAAAAAATTAGTAATTTCGTTAAGTCTGATTATTTTAATAATCCTTTGCAGTTTTATATACTGCAGGGGAGTTATCAATAAACCTTTAAAAGGGAATAGTACTTCAGAAATACTGGTAAAAAATGGAGACAACTTTTACAATGTTCTGGACAGGTTAGATAAAGACGGAATTATTAAAAATAAATTTGTTATAAAGGCTTATTTAAAATTCAAGAATGTAAAAGCAAACATTAAGCCGGATAAATATAAAGTGCCTGATGACATAACCCTTCCTCAGCTTATTGAAGTTTTAAATACCGGCAAAGGTAATTTAAATACAGTTAAGATAACCATTCCGGAAGGATATGAAGTTACGGATATAGCTGCCCTTTTAGACAGCAGGGGCGTTATATCCAAAGATGATTTTCTTAAAAGCATAGCAGCATATCCTCTTAAACCCTATATGAAATCCGGAAGTGGAATTAAATATAGGCTGGAGGGATACCTCTTCCCATCTACATATCAGATAAAAAATGGATCAACTGGAAAAGAAATAATTGATATTATGGTATCTGAGTTTGAAAAGGTTATGTCTGACATACAAAAAAATAAAAATATTAAACTATCAGATAAAAATATCGGAGATATAATAACTTTGGCATCAGTTGTAGAAAAAGAAGGAATAACAGATGATGACAGAGTTAAGGTGGCAGAAGTATTTAATCAGAGACTGAAGATAAATATGAAGCTGCAGTCAGATGTTACCGTATTATATGCATTAGGTGTTCATAAGGATGTAGTATATTATAAAGATTTAGAGGTAGATTCTCCTTATAATACTTATAAAGTTAATGGACTTCCTATAGGTCCTGTATGTAATCCGGGAAGACCTGCCATAGAAGCTTCAATAAATCCAAAGGAAACAAAAAATATTTATTTTATAATAATAAAGAATGGACCACATCTTTTCACCAGTAATTATAATGAATTCTTAAAGGTGAAAGACAGCATAAAATAATGGAGGCTGGAAATGAGCAACATTGCCTATGACTATATGGAAGAATACATAAGGAGCCTTATTCCTGATAATGAAGGAATTTTAAAGGATTTAGAAGAATATGCTGAGGAAAATTCTGTTACAATTGTTCATAAGGAAGTTGGCAATTTCTTAAGATTTATTATCAGCATGAAGAAACCTCTTAAGATTCTTGAAGTAGGTACCGCAATAGGGTATTCTTCAATACTGATGTGCTCAGCTGGAAATGATATAAAAATTAAAACCATAGAGCTAGACCCTGATATGGTTAAGCTTTCCAGAGAAAATATAGTGAAAAGCGGTTTTAGCCAGAATATTGAGGTTATAGAAGGAGATTGTCTGAAGGTAATAAAAGAATTAGATGAAAAATTCGATATGATTTTTTTAGATGCTTCAAAAGGGCATTATAATCAAATATTCGAAGATTGTTTAAGACTCCTAAGTATTGATGGAGTAATAATAGGTGATAATGTTCTTTTTAGAGGGATGGTTGCATCCAGAAAGCTTCTGATAAGAAGAAAAATAACAATAGTTAAAAGAATGAAACTTTTTCTTGACAGGATATCTAAGGACAACAGCTTGTCAACCACTGTAATTCCAATGGGTGATGGTATATCAGTTACGGTAAGGAGGAATTAGATTGGAAAAACCTGAATTATTAGCTCCAGGCGGCAGCTTAGAAAAATTGAAATACGCCATAGACTTTGGAGCAGATGCTGTTTATATAGGCGGAAGCAGATTAAATTTAAGAGCATTTGCTGATAATTTTACAAATGACGAAATAAGAGAAGGGGTAGCTTATGCCCACAGCAGAGGCAGAAGTGTATATGTAACGCTGAATGTTTTTCCTCATAATAAAGACATGGAAGGCTTATCAGAATATTTAAAAGAACTTAATGATTTAAATATAGATGCGATTATTGCTTCTGACCCTGGAATTATTATGACAATAAAAGAAGTTATTCCTGATATGGAAGTTCACCTGAGTACTCAGGCTAACAATGTTAATTATAAATCAGCTATATTTTGGCATAATTACGGAGTTAAAAGAGTTATTTTAGCAAGAGAACTAAGTATTAGTGAAATAAAAGAAATAAGAGAAAAAACTCCAAAGAGCTTAGAGATAGAAGCATTTGTCCATGGTGCCATGTGCATGGCTTATTCAGGAAGATGTATGCTTTCCAACTATATGACCGGAAGAGATTCAAACAGAGGGGAATGTGCCCAGCCCTGCCGCTATAAATATTACCTAATGGAAGAAAAAAGAGAAGGACAGTATTTTAAAGTATTTGAAGATGATAAAGGTACATATATTTTAAATTCAAAAGATATGTGTACAATAGAGCATATACCAGAGCTTGTAGAAGCCGGTATTACTTCCTTTAAAATAGAAGGAAGGATGAAAAGCAGCTATTATGTTGCATCCATAATAAAGGCTTATAGAAGCGCCATAGATTCTTATTTTGAGGATAAGGAAAATTACAGGGTAAAAGATGAATGGCTTCAGGATGTTGACAGAGTAAGCCATAGAGAATATTATACAGGCTTTTATTTTAATGATAAGAACAGCCAGATTCATAAAACCTCATCCTATATCAGAAATTACGATATAGCAGGAATAGTAGTAAATTATGATAAAAAAAATAAAATATGTGAAATTGAGCAGAGAAATAAAGTCTTCGAAGGAGATTTAGTAGAAGTTTTAAGACCAGTTGGAGATAATATCAGATTAAAGCTTATTAATATCCGCAGCGAAGAGGGAGAAAAGTTAGATTCAACAAAGGTAGCCCAAATGCATTATTTTATTGATACTGATATTGAATTAAGCAAAAATGATATGCTGGTGAAAGCTAAGGAGGAGTAATTATGAGAAGGCCAATATTAATCGGAATTACCGGAGGTACAGGCTCGGGAAAAAGTACTGTAGCAAAAGAAATATTTAATGCATTTCCAGATGAATGCATAGCTGTAATGGAGCAGGATTCTTACTATAAAGACCAAAGCAGTCTTAGCTTTAATGAAAGAATAAAGACAAACTATGACCATCCGGATGCCTTTGATACGGCCTTAATGGTACACCATCTTAATGAGCTTTTAGAAGGAAGAGGAATAGAAAAACCGATTTATGATTTCTCCATTCACAATAGAAAAAAAGAATTCATTTATGTGGAGCCAAAAGAAATAATACTTGTAGAAGGAATAATGATTCTTCAGGAAAAGTCTATCAGAGATCTTCTTGATATAAAAATATACGTGGATACAGATGCTGATGTGAGAATAATAAGAAGACTTTTAAGAGACATTAATGAGAGAGGAAGAACAGTAGATTCAGTAATTACCCAATATCTTAATGTGGTAAGACCTATGCATCTTCAGTTTATTGAACCAAGCAAGAGATATGCAGACATTATTATACCTGAAGGAGGCTATAATAAAGTAGCCATTGACATGATTAATGCAAGAATAAGACAGTTCCTTCAAAGTAAGTAAAATGAAATATTTTTTAAAGTATAAAACACCTCTATTTGTCAAAAATTAAATAGAGGTGTTTTTATGTTTTATAATAATAATTTAGAAAAAAAGAAGATACACAGGGTATTTTTAAGTTTTTTTGTTTTATTCAGCTTACTCTTATCAAGGCTGTATTACCTGGCAGAAATGAAGGGAGATAAGCTGTCAGTAATGGCAGATTCACAGTACAGCTATACTGAAAAAAACGAAGAGCTTAATTTTGAAGAAACAGACCGTAATGGAAAGGAGCTTCTTGATTATTACTATAAATATTACCTGGTTATAAATCCTCAGCTTTTTAACAGTAATTTTGACAGCAATAACATTGAACTTAAGGCTTTAAACTATATACTTAAAGATAATATTGATCCAATAAATATTTATGATGAAGAAATACTTTCTAAGTCTTTACTTACCAAATTCAGCATTACAGAGGAGACCTATAATAAACTATCTGATATTAAAAAAGTTAAAGGCCTTTATTGCTATAAAGAAAAATGCCCGGACAGAAGCTATGCCTGGAAAATAGAAAATATAATATCAGATTTCAATGATACTGCAGAAAATAAAGCAAAAGACAAGTCATCTCTGGAAGGCATTATAAATTCAATGTTTCAAAATAATTATTCTGCGGTTTCTTTTCAAAGAGATGAAGAAGGATATATAAGTTTAAAAAGTGAAGATGAAAAATCAAAGAATCAGCTTAAGCTTACATTAGATAAAGATGTGCAGGACAGCATAAGAAAAATATTGCAGGAAACAAATTATAAACAAGCAGGCTGCGCTTTAATGGAGGCTTCTACAGGAAATATTGTAGCTTTAGCTCAGAAAAACGAAAAAGCACCTAATATTTTAATTGGAGCCGGCGGAGAACTTATGATTCCGGGTTCCAGCTTTAAGCTGATAGTTGCAGAAGCGGCTTTGGAAAATAATGAAATTGATGTTGATGATAAATTTACATGTAAAGGCTTTATGGAGGATAAACATAAATATCATGGAACTTTAGATTTAAAAAAAGCACTGTCTGTATCCTGCAACAGTATTTTTGTTCAAATTGGAGTTAAAACCGGAATGAAAAACATAATGGCTATGGCTGAGAAACAGGGACTGCTTAAAAAAACACTGGGACTTTATTATGAGGAGAAGGGCAGTTTTGATAATAGTGATGATATTTCAAATACAAGTATAGGACAGAATATACACCTATCGCCTTTAGAACTTTTGGCAGCTGTTAATGTAATAGCAAATGATGGATACTATATAGAGCCCAATATTATGTGCAGCATGGAGAAAAAAAGTAATAAGGTATTAAGCCTGAATACAGTAAGAATACTAAAAGAGGACCTTAGAAGCGTTGTAACTAATGGAACAGCCATAAGGGCAAACAACAGCAAAACTAAGGTTTACGGAAAAACCGGAACCAGTGAATATTGGATAGATAAACAGGAAAAATCTGACGGTATATTTTTAGGCTTTTTTAATAAGGACGGAAAAACATATTCAATGATAGTTGTAGTTAAGGATATAGACAAAGAAAATGAAGATGCGGGAAATACTGCTGTGCCGATTTTTAATACAATAATAAATAATTTTATTAAATAATAAAGTTAAAACTGAATAAATATATTACATTCTGTTAACAATTATAATACTTGAAATTATTATAATTTAAAGTATAATATAATTAAGGTGATATTATGGAGAATTTTATAAATAGGAATGAAGAGAGAGCTTTTTTAAATAAAGAATATGAAAATAAAATATCTTCTCTCATTATACTGTATGGCCGCAGAAGAATAGGAAAAACAGCTTTAATAACGGATTTTGGAAGAGATAAGAATATGCTATACTTCCTTGCAAGTGAAGAATCTGAAAAAGAAAACTTAAATGCATTTAAAGCTCTTGCTGCTGATTATACAATTAATGAGCTTCTTAAAAGTGCTTCAGTTGACAGCTGGGATGTAGTATTTAAGACTCTGATAAATACTAATCCGGCAGAAAAGAAGCTGATAATTATTGATGAATTCCAATATTTAGGTAAAAGTAATCCTGCTTTTCCATCTGTTTTTCAGCGCATTTGGGATACTATATTAAAAAATAAAAATGTAATGGTTATACTTTGTGGTTCACTTATTTCAATGATGGAAGCTCAAACCTTATCATATAGCAGTCCTTTATATGGAAGACGAACAGGGCAGATTAAGCTTCAGCAAATAAAGTTTAAGCATTATAATGAATTTTTTAAAGATAAAAGCAGAAAAGAACTTATTGAGTACTATAGCGTTACAGGAGGAGTCCCTAAGTATATTGAACTGCTTAAGGATGGCAAAGATGTTTATACTTCCATCGAGAAAAATATTCTATCAAAACAGAGTTTTCTATATGAAGAACCTACATTTTTATTGCAAAATGAAGTATCAGAAATAGGAAGCTATTTTTCAATAATCAAGGCAATTGCAGCAGGTAATCAAAAGCTTTCAAAAATATCATCAGCATTGGAAATAAAACAAACTAGTATTACAAAGTATCTTCAAACCTTAATAAGCCTTGATATTTTAGAAAGGCAAGTACCAATTACAGAAGCAAATCCGGAAAAAAGCAAAAAGGGATTATATAAGATAAAAGATAATTTCCTTGCATTCTGGTTTAATTTTGTTTATCCAAATAAGAGCTTTATAGAAATGGATAGACCAGATTTTGTAATGAATAAAATAAGAAATAATTTTATAGATAATCATGTTGCACATATATATGAAGATATTTGTATTGAGAAAATGTGGGACTTGAATACTAAAAACACATGGAATTTCAACTTTGACAAGGCAGGACACTATTGGAACAGCAATACAGAAATTGATGTTGTTGCTTTTGACAGCACAGGAAATGATATCATATTCGGAGAATGTAAATATACTGAAAAGAAGATGGACGTAGATATATTCTTTACTCTAGTGCAAAAAGCAAAAGAAGTAATATGGAAAAATAATAATCGCAGAGAATGGTATATACTATTTAGTATCAATGGTTTTACAAATGAAATGATGAAGCTTGCTGAGAGCAGAAATGATATTTCACTTTGCAATTAAGCTTTAGTACAAGAGACAAGGAATATTTTGGTAATATAAAAAACAATCTGATTATTAAAGCAGACTTAAAGCTTTTAGATGAAGTTATGTACTAATTGATAAAATAATAATCTTGGATAGAGGAGGCAATTTTATGAGCTATGATATATTTCTTAAAGAACCTGTTACAAACGAAGTAATAGTATTTGATAATGTACATGATATAAAAGGCGGAACTTACCACATTGGTGGAACAAAAGAAGCATGGCAAAATATAACTTATAATTATGCTGAACATTATCATAAGACTATTGGTAATAAAGGAATTAGAACTATTTATTGCATGACAGGAGCAGAAAGTATTCCAATATTAATGAAAGCAATTAAACAATTAGAAAATGATGTTTCAAGAGATTATTGGGAAGCAACAGAAGGCAATGCTAAAAAAGCATTATATGGACTTTTAGCTTTTGCTCAACTAAGACCTGATGGAATTTGGGATGGGGATTAATTTACATACTGAAACTGCATAATATCATTATACCATTTGAATTGAAGTGGCCTTTTGTAGCAAGTTCTATGAATGATTTTGTGAAATTATTAAAATTAAAAGGATATAATATTAAAAACAGTGTTTTTACTGGTGGGCATGTATATACTGATTGGCAAGATACTCTTGGGGAAGGGCTGCATTGGCTGCTCAATAAATATGAGCAATGATTTCTTAAGTTACATCCTATAAGAGGAAAAGTCAACAGTCAGAATAATAGAAGTTTCAATTTATTAATTTAGAATAAAATTGGTTTTACATTTAATAATCATCCTAAAGGTGATTATTTTTTATTATAAATAATTTTACTAAATAAAAAGTAGACATACACTATTTAACTTTACACATCATAATATATTATAAGCACTAATTAGGGGGTAGCCATTTGTTTTTTAATTGTATCTTAAACCTGGCTTATAATATCGTATTCTTAACAGGCTATATAACGAAGGGGAATTCTTTTCCCATGCCGTTAAATGAAGAGGAAGAAAAACTTTACCTGCTTCAGCTGTCCGAAGGAGATTTAAAAGCTAAGAATATCCTGGTAGAAAGAAATCTAAGGCTTGTTGCCCACATAGTTAAAAAATATTCCTACCCTAACAAGGACATTGATGATCTTATTTCCATAGGCACTGTAGGCCTTATTAAGGCCATAGACTCATTTGATACAAACAAGGGCACCAGACTGGCCACCTATGCTGCCAGGTGCATAGAAAATGAAATACTTATGTTTATCAGAAATAATAAGAAAAATAAGGGAGAGGTATTTCTTCAGGATCCTATAGGAGTTGACAAGGAAGGAAATGAAATATCTTTAATGGATGTTTTGTCCTGTGATGATGATTCAGTAATTGAAATTGTAGAAAACAAAATTCAGATAAAAAAACTTTATGAGAGGATAAATTCAGTTCTGTCAGAACGAGAAAGAATAGTGATAGAGCTTAGATATGGTCTAAAAAATGGAAAGCCAAAAACTCAAAGAGAAATAGCAAAAAAACTGGGAATATCCAGATCCTACATTTCAAGAATAGAAAAAAAGGCTTTAAAGAAGCTGAATAAAGAGTTTATAAAAAATAATTTAATATAATAATAAAAAGAACTTGATATATTAGCATATATGATTGATAATTAAATTAAGACTAAATTTGCGTTAGGAGGAAAATAATGTATTCATTAGAAGAACTTTTAGAACTTACAATGGAAGAAAATGCCTCTGACTTACATCTGACAGTAGGTGTACCTCCAATTCTGAGAGTAGATGGTGAACTAAGGAAGGTATCTGATGAAGTTCTTTATCAGGATGAGATAGAAAAGTTTGCAAAAGAAATATTGAAGGACAGATTTGGAAAATATATTGAAGATGGAGAACTGGATACTTCTTATTCAGCATCCGGAATTGGAAGGTTCAGAGTTAATGTGTACAAGCAAAGAGGCAGCGATGCTATAGCAATAAGAGCAGTTGGACTAGCTATTCCCACAATTGAGAGCTTAGGACTTCCACTTATTCTTAAAGATCTGACTGAAAAGCAAAGAGGTCTTGTTTTAGTTACAGGCCCAACCGGAAGCGGTAAGTCAACAACTCTTGCTGCCATGATAAATGAAATAAATCAAAAATCATCAAGGCACATTATTACACTGGAGGATCCTATAGAATTTTTACATAAACATGGTAAATCTATAGTTAACCAAAGAGAAAGCGGAAAAGATACAAAGTCATATGCTAATGGACTTAGGGCAATTCTTAGAGAAGACCCGGATGTTATTCTTATAGGCGAGATGAGAGATACTGAATCAATTGAAATTGCATTAACTGCAGCTGAAACCGGCCACTTGGTTTTTTCAACACTTCACACTATCGGTGCATCAAAAACAGTAGACAGAATTGTAGATGTTTTTTCACCTTACCAGCAGCAGCAGATTAGAATTCAGCTGTCTACAGTTCTTCAGGGAATAATATCTCAGCAGTTAATCCCCAAAAATAATGTTAAAGGAAGAACAGCCGCAATAGAAATTATGATAAATACGCCGGCCATTGCCAACATGATAAGAGAAGGCAAAACACATCAGATTGAATCCTCAGTTCAGACGGGAAGTAAATATGGGATGAAAACTATGGATATGGCTTTAGTTGAATTATATAAAAAGGGAGAAATATCCTTAGAGCTTGCCCTTACTTACTCAGTAGATAAAGAAATATTAATGAGAATGAGTCAATTATAAGCTTGGTTCGGCCAAGCTTATTATATTATATTGATTATTTTTCAGGAAAGACTTATAATATTTATGGTTTTGACTAATTTATTATATATGCCTGGAGGCTCAAGTTATGGAATTTATAAAATCCGCTGCAAGTATTACTTATAAGATATTTTCTCAAACTGTATACTTGCTGTCACTTTATTATTTAATATTATCCTTTTTTGGAATAATAAGATTTAAAGAAAAGAAAGATTATAAAAAAATAAAAAGATTTGCAGTTCTTGTTGCTGCACATAATGAGAAAAACGTAATAAGAGATGCAGTAAACAGCTTAAACATTCTGGATTATCCAAAAGAAAAATACGATGTATATGTTATAGCTGATAACTGTGATGATAATACCGCAGAAATTGCCAGGGACGCAGGTGCCATTGTATATGAAAGGCAGGTGCCAAAGCTTCGCGGAAAAGGTTATGCTTTAGAATGGATGTTTGATAAACTATTCAAAATGAATAAAACCTATGATGCTGTAGTAATATTTGATGCAGATAATTTAGTATCAGGAAATTTCCTTACTGAAATGAATAATAAGCTGTGTGATGGATTTAAAGTTGTACAAGGTTTTTTAGACAGCAAAAATCCGCAGGATACTTGGGTTACAGGGTGTTATTCCATATCCTTCTGGTCTTCTAACAGGATGTTTCAATTATCAAGAAGTAATCTTAAACTGTCAAATCAGCTTGGCGGCACAGGCTTTGCCATAGATACAGAGATTTTAAAGAAAATGGGCTGGGGGGCTACCTGTTTAACAGAAGATTTAGAGTTTACCTGCAAGCTGGTTTTGAATGGATATAATGTGGGCTGGGCTCATGATGCCAGAGTTTATGATGAAAAACCTTTAACACTTAAGCAAAGCTGGAATCAGAGAAAAAGGTGGATGCAGGGATTTGCTGACGTATACTCCAGATATTTCTTTAAGCTGTTAAAGAAGGGCTTTAAAGAACTTAATTTTAAAGCTATAGACTGTGCAATTTATTCTATTCAGCCGGTAGTTTTAATATTATTTAGTTTATCTGCCCTTGCCGGTTATGCAAGCAGCATAGGGAATACTTATAAAGTGTTGACACATCTGAGTATGTATATATCCCAGTTTAAAATGCAGTTTGATTTAATGAGCATAGCTCTGGCACTGGTTGTAATTCTTCAATATATATACACTCCATTTTTACTTATACTGGATAAAAGGCTTAATTTGAAAATATTTATTTATTATCTTATTTATCCGTTTTTCGCTTTAACCTGGCTTCCGATATGTATTCAGGGAATAATGCATAAAAATGATAAGGAATGGAACCATACAAAACATACCAGAAGTATAGATATATCAGATATAGAAAAAGCAAACTAAGCTATGAAACTGTATTGTTCATAAATTAATTCCAGCAATAGACTTGATTAAAACAGGAAATCGTATAAATTATTTATGCAATTTCCTTTAATTTTAAAAAGGAAATTTTATGTTTATGTTGAATATAATATAAAAGCCTTTAGAAAGGAGAAAACATAATAATGAATTTTCTTGTAGGACTTGACATTGGTTCTAAAAAAATTAAAGCTTCTGCAGGGTTCATGGATGCGGAAGGAAAGATACAAATACTAGGTACCACATCCTCTGACAGTATGGGTATAAAAAAGGGCGTGGTTGTAGATATTGAAAATGCTTCAAAGTCTATTAATATATGTGTATCACAACTGGAAAGGATAATAGACGAGGAGATAAGTGAAGTTTATATTTCCATATCTGATTTAGAGTGTGAATCATTAATAAACAAGGGAATAGTAGCTATTTCTAAAAACAGCCGGGAAATAAATGAATCAGATGTTGAAAGAGTTAAAAACGCAGCTAAAGTAATATCAGTTCCATACGATAAAGAAGTTATAGGGATTACGCCAATTCAGTATATTGTAGATGGCTATGATAATATTAAAGATCCTGTGGGAATGAATGGGACAAGGCTGGAAATAGAAGCAAATCTTGTTCTGGCAAATTCAACTGTAAT
Organism: Bacillota bacterium; assembly: GCA_032907345.1. Lineage (GTDB taxonomy): Bacteria > Bacillota > Clostridia > Clostridiales > Clostridiaceae > JAJBWD01. The sequence continues at coordinate 19,046 of JAJBWD010000007.1, forward strand.
AAATAGTTTTTTAAAATGTATTGATAACAATAATTTAAAATTGTCAGGACTGGTTTTAAATTCTACTGCAGTTATGACAGCAATTCTTTCAAATAATGAAAAGAAAATGGGTGCTCTTGTCATAGATGTTGGCGGAGATAAGACAGATTTCTATATTATAAAGGATAATAAACTGATTAATTCTTATACTTTAGGCTTAGGCGGGAATAATATAACAAATGATATTTCAATATGCTGCAGAGTAACTTATGATGAAGCTGAAAAAATAAAAGTTAAATATGCTTCAATAAATTCTTCTGATGAAGATGAAATTAAATTAAGCAGCAGTTTTGATGAACAAAATATAAAAATCAATTATTTAAACAGAATAATTGAAGCCAGAATTGAAGAAATATTACAGTTAGTGAAGAAAAAAATTGATTTACCTGTATTTGAAGAAACTGACAGCGTAATTTTAATAGGCGGAGGAATAGCGGCTATTAAAAACATTGAGGGATTTTCAAAAAATATATTAGGAAAAACTGTTAGAATAGGAATTCCTAAATATATGGGCTCAACCAGTCCGATTTTTGCTTTGTCGGTGGGCATTGTAGAAGATAGTTTAAATGTATCAAAAGAATATAAAATTCAGGATGCAGAAAAGACTAAAGAAAGTATATTCAAAAGAATTAAAGACATATTCACAGATTTTTTCTAATTGGGAGGTATTAATGTGCTAGATTTTGATGTTGATGTTCAGCAATTTGCAAAAATTA
>JAJBWD010000008.1:0-3107 GCA_032907345.1 Bacillota bacterium
CTAATCACATCCATTTAAATATCTTATTTTAATCACGCATATATTTCTCATTTGGGAATAATCCAGAACTTTCTCCTTCTTGTTTATTTTTATAAAATAATCCACTTGTTTCTTCTTCGTCTATTTCTCTAAATTCATTTTTGAATACTTTTATTTGTTTTTGCTGTTTATTTATAATATCTATAAGAGTATTCACTCTGTCAATTAAATCTTGACAATGTCCTGATAATATTTTCATATATCCTTCTTGAGTATAATTTTTTTCAATTTCTTCTTGCTTAGGCAATTTTATATTTAAATGTTCAATCACTTAATTTATCTCTCCTTTAAAATTCTTACAATATTCCTTACTGCTTAAAACCATGATTTTATTAATTATTTATTCTAAAATCAATCTTTTAATAGCTCTGGATTATTATAAATATCACCTATAATCTCAATATTACTAATATCAAAATATAACAAAGAAACATTTTTTGTATAATTATAACTATTTGTTAAATCTTCATTCACTTCCCATTCTCCTGGAGTTATTTTAACTCTATCAATATAAAATCCGATACATTTCTCTCCTAAACACTCTCCATCACTTTGTTCGTATTCTCCAAATTTGATTACTCCAAGACACTTATGACCACACTCACAAATATATTCAACAATATCTCCTACATATATTTTTTTATCATTTATATCTTTTATGCAAGTATTTTGTCCTATAGTCTCAGGATCTACTTCATATTCCATACCTTTTTCATCTTGTAAACAAGTTATTACTTCATTTGCATTAATTTCGCTTCTAAACGGAAGACCTTCTACCCATTTTCTCTTAGCATTTATATTTGTCAATCCTCTAAAATTAATATATCTATTTAACAATTATATGATTCTCCTTCCACATCTATATTGATATTTTTTACATATGGCAATGATTTTAAGAATCCTATATTATTTGTACTTATAATATACTGTCCTTTAACTAAACTAGATTTCCATATAATTATAGCAATTTTCATTAACTTATCTTCATATTTAGGCTCAATATTAATAATAAATTTATTCATTCTTTTTAACCTCTTTTTTTGCATCTTGTATTATTTCATTACACAATTCTATGCATTTATTACAAATATACAGTTTTTGCCCAGCTATTAATCTATCCACTTGACTTTCTGATTTACCACAAAAAGAACAATGTAACTGTTTGTCCTTAAAAGGTCTAAGTGAACTCATCATATTTTTTAGCTTTACTAACTATATTATAGATTGTTTCTTCATTTATTATAGAATTTTCCATTATATTTTATCTCTCCTTCTTTTAATGTACTGGAATAGCATGTATACTAAGAGCATTTCTTGATTGTTTATCAAATCCAACATATATTGTATTCTTATTTTGTTTATCATTATAAATTTTTCCTCTCATAAACATCAACATTTATTTGTGAACCTCACATGACTAAAGTCACGTGCTTCAAGATTACTCTATCATTTTTCTGCATCATCCACCTCGCCACCTACTATGTCCACAGACGTCTTAATTTGGATATTTCCTACCCTATTTATTCTTATTTTATATTGCTATACCTATCGACTTAACTCATGACTAAAGTCACGAGAGTGCGGTCGAATTATAATTCAATTCTTTGAATTATAATTTGTTAATTATAGGCTTAATTTCTATATTATATTTATTACTAAACTTTCCAGTGTGACACTCCACGAAGCTAAAGACTTCGTGGCTTCTTACGTTGTTTGGTATTTAAATTTCTACGTATTCACTTACGCTACCCTTAAACGTATTGGATTCGCCACATATCCATTATCCATCATCATTTGCAATGACCTTGGAGTACATTTTATCCTCTTCCTCATTATATTTATACTCCCATTTATATCTGCATTTATTAATATCCCTTCATTACTCTTAAATAATCCCCTATATATTCTTCTACTCTTATTATAATATTTCTTATTTATCTCTTCTAAATCTAAGCAACTACATCCACTTGTATAACTCTCATTCTGCATTATTACTTTTATTCCTATTAATTTAGCTTTATATTTTATCATATCTACTAACTTCTGCTGTGGTATCTGCACAAATGATTTAGCTGTGTTATTTTGTTTTACTCCACTGAAATCTCCTATTATTATTTCTTTACATTGATTTATTATTGCTATATCTATTATTTTTTTACTTGCTTTATGAATGTAATCTTTAATAAAGTTATTTCTCTTATACTGTAATGTGATTATTCTATTAGTTCTCTTAAAATATTTAGGATCACCTTGTTGTTTCATTGCTATAGAAGTTAATTTAGCTATTTCCTTATTATAATAACTATTTTTAGATTTAGCATATTTACCATCTATAATATATGATTTAACACAATAATCAAAAGTAATAGTAGCTAAATTATTTAGTCCCAAATCTATACTCATAATATTATTATAATTTTTAGCTATGTTTATTTCTTCTTTCTCATATAATACATTAAAATACCATCGTTTACTAGAATTATTCCAAGCTATTTTAATTTGTTTTATGCAATCAAAATCTATAGGGAAATAAACATTCGCCATATTTATTTCTAACATCTTTACCTCAAATTTAGATTGTAATTCTTTTCCTAGAGATATTTTTAATATATTATCTTTAAATCTAAATCCTTTATAAGTTAACACAACTTCATTCTTTTTATTATTAATATTTTTAAACTTAGGAGGTCTAGGTTGTCCTTTGTATTTACTTGGATTTTTCTTATAATCCTTAATACTAGCAAAATAAGACTTCCAATTTTGATCTAATATTTTTAAGCATTGTTGATATGAATGAATATGTATAAAATTTTTATGATAATTGTCTTTATATATATTATTCATTTTCACATAAGATTTAAAACCATTTTCTCTACAATCATAATTAGCAATATTATATAATTTAGTTGTATGATAAGATAATTCTTTAATTATATTTAATGTTTCATCCTTAGAGCCATCATCAATAAAGAGGTATCTAGATTCTAATCCTTCTTTATTAATATAAGGTTCTACTGCATTATAAAAATCTACAATACATTTTTCTTCATTAAATGCGGGAATGATAA
>JAJBWD010000009.1:0-10291 GCA_032907345.1 Bacillota bacterium
ATTAGCAATTCCTAATGTTGTTGCCGGATTACTGCCCTATGTAATTTCTTTAGCAGCCGGTACAGTAATTACAGCAGTTATACTGTCAGCTCTTAAGAAACCAATAGAAAGTAAATAATTAAATAAATAAGTCTGCTGCACAGCTAATAAATACTTAGTCTGTGCAGCAGACTTATTTTTATGTCCAAATCAGTGGATGTTTTACACGGGCAGTTTTGAGATTCGATTTTTAATAAATGTAAAAGTATAGCTTCCGCCTAACTCAAAATCATCAGCTGCAATATAAGGTTCCCATAAGAAAATATTCCTTTAACCAGCCCTCACAATCCTTTAAAACCTCATTGCAAATGCGCAAATTTGGAAATTCACTTAACTCTCTGTCAATGTGAATCACCTTCTTTTAGTTCTTCATATTATATAACAAGTAGATATATCTACAAATAATGATTACGAGGTGATAAACAATGTTTGCTCCATTTATAATATGTTTACGAGAAGGTATAGAAATATTTTTAATAATCATTCCATTGGTAGTTTACTTTAATAAAAATAAAATGTATGGAATGAGTAAAAACGTATTTAAAGGAGGAACTATAGGAACGATTCTTGCAGCTATAATTGGCTGTGTAATATTTTCATCAGCTGCTTTGTTAGATGGTCCTGCAGGAGACTTATTTGATGGTGTGCTGGGGATAATATTGGCAATATTAGTATTATGCAGCGTAGTTCTATTAAGAAAAAACAAATCTCTTAACGCCACACCTGACCGGCGTTTTATAGCTTTAAGCCAAAAGGGTGTATTTATGATTGCTGCTATAACATTTTTTAGAGAATTATTAGAAGCTGCATTATTTATATTAACAAGTTCTTCAAAATCTTCTGTATTAGTTGCAATTTCTTCAGTTTTAGGTTTAGTTTGTGCAGCTTTTATTGTTTATACAATATCTAAGGGAATTTCGAATCTTAATATAAATTTAGTATTTTATATGCTGAATCTTTTCTTAGTAGGGCTGGGTTCATATTACTTTGGTGATGGATTGGAAGTACTGTTTGGCTCCTCTATTCCGCAGATATTTAAAGTGGGTATATTATTATATGCGGTACCCAGTTATTTTTTAATGATAAAAAAAGATTTAAAAAAATATATGAATAATATAAAATAGGGACAGTCTAAGTGTTTGTTTTAAAGAAAATTTCTTAAAAACTGATCCTTTATTTTCAATAAAAGAAAACCGATGAAATGGTAAGTTTAATACATTTCATCGGTTTGTTTAATTGTTTTATCCGGACTATTTCATTATCTTACAGATATTATTTGTAAATTCCACAGGATCGCCTACTGGTAATCCTTCAATAAGAAGAGCCTGATTATATAATAAATTCGTATAAAGCTCCAGCTTCTCCTTATCATTATCCTGAGCATCCTTTAAAGCCTTAAATACCTCATGATTTGTATTTATTTCAAGTACCTTTTCAGCTTTAATATTTTCACTGTTTGGCATTGCATTTAATGTCTTTTCCATTTCTATTGAAAGCTCACCCTCATTTGAAAAACAAACAGGATGATTCTTCAATCTTTTTGATGCTTTAACTTCTTTAACCTTATCGCCAAGAATAGTTTTCATGCTTTCAAACAGGCTCTTATTAGCTTCCTCTTCTTCTTTGGAGGTTTTCTTATCCTCCTCTATGCCTAAATCGCCGCTGGATACAGATTTGAATTCTTTCTCCTTGTATTTCATAATCATTTTTATGGCAAATTCATCTACATCTTCAGTAAAGTACAGAATTTCATATCCCTTATCCTTTACCAGATCTGTCTGAGGCAGCTTATCGATTTTCTCATTTGACTCACCGCAGGCATAATAAATATATTTCTGTTCTTCCGGCATTTTTGAGACATACTCATCTAAAGTTACCATTTTCTTTTCTTTTGATGAATAGAACATCAAAAGGTCTGAAAGCACTTCTTTTTCCATTCCAAAGTCGCTGTATACACCATATTTTAATTGTCTTCCAAAGGACTTATAGAACTTTTCGTATTTTTCCCTGTCATTTTTCAGCATGCTTTCTAATTCATTTTTTATTTTAGTTTTTATGTTCTTAGCAATGATTTTTAGCTGCCTGTCATGCTGAAGCACTTCCCTGGATATGTTAAGGGATAAATCCTCTGAATCTACTATTCCTTTTACAAAGCCAAAATAATCAGGAAGCAGCTCTGCACATTTATTCATGATCATTACGCCGCTGGAATAAAGCTCCAGGCCTTTTTCATATTCCTTAGTATAATAATCATAGGGTATATTTTCCGGAATATATAAAATTGCATTATAATTAACTGCTCCGTCCACACTAATATGGATATGTTTCAGCGGTTTATCAAAGCCATAGTGTTTTTCTGAATAGAAATTATCATAGTCTTCGTCTTTAAGTTCATTCTTATTCTTTCTCCAGATAGGTACCATGCTGTTTATTACCTTTTCTTCTGTAACATCCTCATAATCTTTGTCGCTGCCTTCCTTAAGCTTGCTGGTCGTAACGTCCATTTTAATAGGATATCTTACAAAATCAGAGTATTTCTTTATAATTGATTTTAGCTTGTACTCCTCCAGATACTCATCATAATGCTCATCATCGGTGTTTTCCTTTATCTTCATTATTATGTCAGTACCATATGTTTCTTTTTCGCAGGGTTCTATTGTATAACCCTCTGCGCCTTTAGATTCCCATTTGTAAGCCTCGCTGCTTCCAAAAGCTTTGCTTATAACAGTTACCGTATCGGAAACCATAAATGCAGAGTAGAAGCCTACTCCAAACTGTCCGATTATATCATATCCATCCTTTATTTCGTTTTCTTCCTTGAATTTTAAAGATCCACTTTGTGCTATAACTCCAAGATTTTCATCCAGCTCTTCTTTTGTCATTCCTATACCGGTATCGGATACCTTCAGTATTCTATTTTTCTTGTCTGCTGTTATTTTTATGTAGTAGTTTTCTTTTTCAAATTTTAAAGAGTCATCCGCCAGGGTCTTATAATAAATTTTATCAATAGCATCACTGGCATTGGAGATAAGTTCTCTTAAAAAAATCTCCCTGTTAGTATAAATTGAGTGAATCATAAGATCCAGGATTCTTTTGGATTCTGTTTTAAATTGTTTAGTTTCCATATAAATTTCTCCCTTCATATAAAGCTACATGTTTTAATTAGTTTATTTTTATTCAATTTTTTTGTGTAGTAAATATTTTTATTAGCACTCGTATCGTGTGAGTGCTAATCCATACTTTTTATATATCACTTTTTGAAATCCAAGTCAAGACATTCTGATAAATTTTCACCCCAGTGGTGTAAATTTTACCATAAAAACCTTATATCTTTTTTGATTCTGTTGTTATATATTGATAATATCAATTTAATTAATAAGTACAATTAAAAATGAGGTGTGAAAATGAAAGTATTGCTTATTAACGGCAGTCCTAAAAGTAAAGGCTGTACTTATACAGCTTTAGCGGAAATTGCCAAAGAATTAGAAAAGGAAAACATTGAGACTGAAATCTTCCATATCGGAAAGGAGCCAATCCGCGGCTGCATAGCCTGCAACGGCTGTTCTAAAACTGATGGAAAATGTGTATTTAATGATGATACGGTAAATTTAGCTTTAGAAAAGGCTAAAGAAGCTGATGGATTTATTTTTGGTTCACCGGTACATTATGCCGGTCCTTCCGGTGCAGTTACATCTTTTTTAGATAGATTCTTTTACGCCGGAAACGGTTTTCAATACAAACCCGGTGCAGCAATTGTAAGCTGCCGCCGCGGCGGTGCCACTTCAGCTTTTGAACAGTTAAATAAATATTTTACTATTTCAAATATGCCTATCGTATCTTCCCTGTATTGGAATATGGTCCATGGTAATACTCCGGAAGAAGTTAAACAAGATTTAGAAGGAATGCAGACGATGAGAACTTTAGGCAGGAATATGGCCTGGCTTTTAAAATCTATCCAGGCAGGTATTGATGCAGGAGTTAAGCTGCCAGAAAAAGAGCCTAGAATTGCTACTAATTTCATAAGATAATTCACCCCCGGGGTATAAAAAGCCTATATCTTAAGTTAGATTTAAATAAGATATAGGCTTAATTAATCTATGTACAGGCTATCTATAATTTTTTAGTTTTTAAAATTCAGACTAATCATTTTATATCCTGCAAATATTTCTTTTCTACAGCAGCAAGAATTACATATCTATGACCGCCTTTTTTTTCGGAGTTATTGGCCGTGATTGTTAAATTACCATCCAAATTTTTTACAATTACATTTAATTTCTGATTTTTAACCGTAATTTTATCAATTTGCCATGCCTTGGCATAAAAATCCACTTTAGCGTCAACTATGGAATAATATATCAGTGAATCTTTTGTAAAATTTATGCCTCCGGAATATACAGGTAATGGTATATCAGAATAGGGAAAAGAATCACTTACAAAGCTGTTCCATTCCTCCTGTGTATTAAAAACCTTTGTACCAGCAGGCAGCCCGTTAACAACATCATCTACAAATACAAAACCGGTAAAAGCATACTTATATGGAATTGATTTGTCTAAACCTGCACTATCTTCAATAGCTGTTACATTTATAGAAGTTTTATTGCTTATATCAAACTTATCAGCACATCCAGTAAGAACCATCATTAAAAGCAAAACTAAACCGATAGACTTTTTAACCATAAATAATCACTCCTGTTTATAAATTAAACTTTTAATATTATGTACAGACTTTTAATTTTATATACAATCTTTTAATATGATGTTATTGTTATCTTTCATAACAAATATAATACTCTTCACAAATTGGAGATAAATGTGGGCTGCAGCAGCATTTTTACCTTTACTAATTACCTGGAAATCTCATCAATGTATATAAAACTCACCAGGCTGCCGGCTGTTTCCCCTTTGGCATAGAGTGCACATGAAAGAATGTTTTAGAATAAGACATCTCATAAAATCTTCCTAATAAAAAGCAGGGTTTTATCCCTGCTAATATCTTTAACATTTATTATAAATAATCTTAATATAGTTCATTAATAAATTTTACAGCCTCTTCCGGTAATAATTCTGATTTTATCTTCAAACTCTCTTTCTAACTACAAAGTTGTCCTGCAGCAGAAGCCAGTTTTGCGGGAAATCCCTGCCTAGAACCCAGTAAAAGAATCCTCTGATTCCAAGTTCCTTCACCAGGTTAAATTTTGCCTGTATGCTCCTGGCGTCATCAAACCAAACTTCGTGTTTTCTTCCCTGCTCATCAACATAATTGAAGTGAGGCGCCTGGGCAACAGTATCATATTCGATCGCCACTCCATATTTTAAAGCCAGAGCAATTGCATCCTGAGGACTTATGGACCTGGCAAATCTGCCGCCTTTTACATAAGGAAGGGTCCAGTCATATCCATATAGGGGAATGCCCATCATGATTTTGCTTCTCGGCACTTCAGAGACAGCATAATCCATTACTTTTCGAACCTGATTAATTGGAGATACAGCCATAGGCGGACCTCCCGACCACCCCCATTCATAGGTCATAAAGAAAATGAAATCTACAATCTGTCCATGAGCTTTATAATCGTGGCCTTCATAAAGGACACCTTTTTGATCAGCTGATAGCTTTGGAGCCAAGGCAGATGATATGAAATAATTCTTTTCTTTCAGCCTTACCCGTGCTTTTCTTAAAAATGAATTATACCTTTCCCGGTTCTCCGCCCCCAGGTATTCAAAGTCAAAATCAAGACCCTGATATCCTTTTATCCCCATAATCCGGAGTGCCTCATCAAGAATCTTATCCTGAAGAGCTTCATTGGTTAATACCTCTGTAGCCAGCTCAGTACTGAAGGTTCCATTTTCAAAGTTCGTAAGTACCATCAGGGGAACAACATTATCATTGTATGCTGCATTAATTGAGGGCTGGTCAATTACAGGCGTGAGAGTGCCGTCCCGGTTCACGGCATAGCTGAAAATTTGAAGGAAAGTCAGGTTTTCTCCTACCTTATCCACTTCCTGAGGTGAACTTGCTCCTGTTATCCTAGGATCTATATAAGCTCCTACATCAACCGTGGGACGCTTTGCCTGAGGGATGTAAAGTCTTAATCCTGCAGGAATGCTGCTTGGATTTGCAATCCTGTTTATTCTAATTATCTCCGACATTGGAACATTGTAAAGCCTGCTTATCTGGTATAAGCTCTCTCCCGGTCTTACAAAATGGTAACTGCCCCAGATTGGAATAACTATTGTCTGCCCTACTACTAAATTTCCCGGATTCTGTATCTGATTTGACTCAATTAGTTCATTTACTGGTATTCTGTAGATTTGAGATATCCTCCAGAGGGTATCCCCTGGCCTGACAACATGTATCTGCAATATCTTCAGCTCCTTTTACATCATTCATTATTAATGTATTCTAAAGATGCAGAAAGAGTGATTCAGTTTTGGTTCTTAAAGAAAGGCGCGCAAAGGCTCTCATTTTAGACAGGAATAAATATAAAAGTTCTGAAATTTTCAGATAAAAAACCGATGAAGTTAAGTTTTTCACTAACTCCACCGGTTAACATTTTAGATTTATTTAGATTTGAATTAATCTTAGCTTTCTAACTTTACTAAAAGTTCTCCAGTTTTAACCTGCTGTCCTTCTTTTACTGTTACCGCAGCAACCTTTCCCGGGAGAGATGCTGTAATATTTGTTTCCATCTTCATAGCTTCAATTACTATAAGACTTTGACCTTCCTTAATTACATCTCCTTCTTTAACAAGAACCTTAAGAACTGTCCCTGGTATACTTGCACCAAGCTCCATCTTATTTTCAGGGTCTGCCATCTGCGTATAGCTTTGAGAATTGACCGCCGCAGTATGTGCAATTTTGTCCTTAATCTTTATTTCTCTTCTGAATCCATTGACTTCAAATGAAACATTCCTGTTTCCCTCACTGTCCAGCTTATCAACGTTAAGAAGCTTGGTAATCAATATCTTTCCATCTGCTATTTCAATCTCACAGGTCTCACCATCATATAGTCCATGGAAGAATATATCGCTTCCCATTCTGCTAAGGTCTCCATATTCTGACCTGAACTTAAGGTAGTCCTCATATACCTTTGGATATAAAGCATATGAAAGAGTTTGCTTTTTTGAGAATTCAGTTCCATACTTTTCTTTCAGGTATTTTACGTCCTTTTCAAAGTCCTCAGGCGGGAGAAGTTCTCCTGGCCTGCAAGTTATTGGAGAAGTACCCTTAAGAACAATCTTTTGAAGCTGCTCCGGGAATCCTCCTTCAGGCTGGCCCATCATTCCTTTAAAATAATCAACAACCGAGTCAGGAAAAGCTAAGTCTCTTCCCTTATCGCAAATATTGTCCGGGGTCAGGTCATTCTTAACCATGAAAATTGCTAAGTCTCCCACCATTTTTGATGAAGGAGTAACCTTTACTATATCCCCAAGAAGCTCATTAACATCCTTATACATCTGTTTGATTTCATTAAATCTATGTCCAAGGCCAAAACTTTCCACCTGAGGTTTTAAATTTGAATACTGGCCTCCTGGTATCTCATACTTGTAGATTTCTGCAGTACCTGATTTAAGATCTGATTCATACTTTTTATATACAGGTCTTACAGCACTCCAGTAATCACTTATCTTCTGTATGCCGTCAAGTTTAATTCCTGTATCCCTGCCAGTATTTTCAAGAGCTGCAACTATGGAATTAAGTGCCGGACTGCTTGTAAGCCCTGACATACTGTTGAAGGCAGTATCTGCAATATCAACCCCTGCTTCTGCTGCCATAAGCACAGCTGCAACACCATTTCCGCTGGTATCATGGGTGTGGAGATGTACAGGTATTGATATTTCATTCTTCAATGCAGAAATAAGTTCGTAAGCAGCATAGGGCTTTAGAAGTGCAGACATATCTTTAATAGCAAGTATGTGGGCACCCATTTTTTCAATTTCCTTAGCCTTATTCACATAATACTTAATGTCATATTTACTTCTGCTTTTGTCAAGAATGTCTCCTGTATAGCATAAAGCAACTTCTGCCACTTTTCCTGTTTTCAGTACTTCATCTACAGCCACCTGGACTCCCTTCAGCCAGTTTAAAGAGTCAAATATTCTAAATACATCAATTCCGGATTCAGCAGATTCCCTTACAAATTCCCTTATAACATTGTCAGGATAATTCTTATACCCAACTGCATTAGCTCCTCTGAGCAGCATCTGGAACAGCAGGTTTGGAATCTTCTTTCTTAGCTCATGAAGCCTTTCCCAGGGTGATTCATGAAGGTATCTGTATGCCACATCAAAGGTAGCCCCTCCCCACATTTCAAGTGAAAATAGATCCTTCCCGAGAACAGATGTATCCTCAGCTATCTTCAGCATATCCCTTGTTCTTACTCTGGTAGCCATAAGGGACTGCTGGGCATCTCTCATTGTTGTATCTGTTAAAAGAAGCTTCTTCTGACCCTGAATCCATTTAACAAGACCCTCAGGGCCGCTCTGATCTAAAATCTGCTTTGTCCCAGTAAGATTATCCGGTATTATAATCTTTGGAACCACCGGAACATCAAATTCCTTCACTTTATTTCTGCCCTCGTTGACTATAATATCCCCAAGATAGTTTAAAACTCTCTGCTCTTTGTCTTTATGTGGGACTATATCCAGAAGCTCCGGATTCTCTGCAATAAAGTTTGTATCACATTTTCCTATTTTAAATGTATCATTATTTAATACATTAATGATAAAGGATGAATTTGTCTTAATTCCTGTAATTGTTGTTCCTTTTACTGAACGTACTGCCTTCCTGACAGCATCTTCAAAGGTTCTTCCATGGGATATTATCTTAACAAGCAGACTGTCATAATAGGGACTGATATAGGCACCGGTAAAACCGTTTCCGCCGTCAAGCCTTACACCAAATCCTGAGGAAGTCCTGTAAGTTTCAATCTTTCCTGTATCAGGAGCAAAATTATTTGAAGGATCTTCTGTGGTGATTCTGCACTGAATTGAATAACCTCTTGGCTTTATATCGTCCTGTGATTTTATTCCAATTGCCGGTGAATCCAGCTTATATCCCTGGGCTATCAGCAGCTGAGCCTGAACAATGTCTATTCCTGTAACCATCTCAGTTATGGTATGTTCAACCTGAATTCTTGGGTTCATTTCTATAAAATAGTGGTTCCCATTTGTATCTACAAGAAATTCTGCTGTTCCCGCGCTCAAATAGCCTACCTGCTTTGCAATTTTAACAGCATCATCACAAATTGCTTTTCTCTTTTCTTCAGACAGTGATATTGCAGGAGTAAATTCAATCACCTTCTGATGCCTTCTCTGGATGGAACAGTCTCTTTCAAAAAGGTGAACTATGTTTCCATAATTATCTCCCAGAATCTGAACTTCTATATGCTTTGGCTTCTCAAGATACTTTTCTATAAAAATATCATCTATTCCAAAGGCCTTTCTTGCCTCACTCTTTGCACTGTGGTATGAAGAAATAAGGTCTTCAGATTTCCTTACTATTCTCATGCCTCTTCCGCCGCCCCCTGCAGCTGCTTTCAGCATTACCGGATATCCGCAGGACTCAGCAAAATCTTTAGCCTCTTCCTCAGACTCAATAGGTTTCTCCACACCTGGAATTACGGGAACACCTGCTTGTTTAGCAACGATTTTTGATTTTATCTTATCGCCAAGCTGATCCATCATATAACTGGTGGGTCCAATAAATTCAATACCTGCTTCTGCGCATTTTCTGGCAAATTCAGGATTTTCTGAAAGAAATCCATATCCTGGATGTATTGCGTTAACTCCTTTTTTCAGTGCCAGATCTATTATTTCATCAATATTCAGATATGCTTCCACCGGACCTCTGTTTTCCCCAATCTTATATGCCTCATCCGCTTTTGATCTAAATAATGAATACTTATCTTCTTCAGAATAAATTGCTACTGTCCTTATGCCAAGTTCACTGCAGGCCCTGAATATTCTTATAGCAATTTCACCTCTGTTTGCAACCAGAACTCTTTTAAATTCCATCTTTAGTCCTCCCAACTAATTTAATGTTTTCTTATTAACGAACATTTTTGTCATTGTAAGCAGAAACATTCATTTTGATTTTATATATTATATAACAGTAATCTGCATACATCAATAAAAATAAGTTCATATTTTAAGAAAACTTAATAATTTTTAAAATTTGTCATAAAACGTTTACATCTTTTGTTAATAAGATTGACAATAATTTAGCAGGTTTGATAAATTATTGTTTTTTTTG
>JAJBWD010000010.1:0-28965 GCA_032907345.1 Bacillota bacterium
ACATAAAAATTGGGATCATAGAGTAATCTATGGTCCCAATTTTTATTTTTGCATTAATTTTGCCAGCGCATCGGCTAAAGCTGAATTCAGCGGTGCTTCGCTTTCTTTTTTCATCTTTGACATTATCCTGTTTGCTTCTTTTTTATCTAAGCTGCCCTTATCCTTAAACCTGTTATTAAAAGCGGAAGCTTTTTCCCTGAAGCTGCAGTTAGGGCAAAAATATATCTGCGCCTCCCCTGCTCCTCTTATCTCCAGTTTTTTATGGCATTCAGGGCATCTGGCATTTGTATTTCGGCTTAAGTTTTCCCTATAGCCGCATTCCCTGTCCTGGCAAACCAGCATCTTACCGTTCTTGCCGCTTACCTGAAGTAGATATTTTCCGCAGTTTGGGCACTTCTTCCCGGACAAATTATCATGAATGAATTTATCTGTGCTGCCTTTTACGTCATTAAGCAGTGAAACTGCATATTTTCTCATATTTTCTGAAAAGAAGGATGCCTGTTCTTTCCCCTTGCTTATAAGCTCCAGCTCTTTCTCCCACTTTGCTGTAAGAAGAGGAGATTTTAAATCCTCCGGGACTAATTCAATAACCTGCTTTCCTTTGGATGTAGGGAATATTTCCTTTCCCTTCTTCTCTATATAAAAGGTGCTGTACAGCTTCTCAATTATATCAGCTCTTGTGGCAACTGTTCCTATGCCGCCGGTTTCACCCAGGGTTTTCCCTGCCTCTTTGCTTAATTCCACATATTTTTGTGGGTTTTCCATGGCAGATAATAAGGTTCCCTCGTTGAACCTGGCCGGTGGTTTTGTTTTGCCCTCTCTTGTGCTTAGGCTTACATTTATTTTATCTCCATTGTTAAACTTAGGAAGCTCCTGCTTATCTTCCTCATCTTCTTCATCTGTGTTCCTGTCATAAAGCTCTTTCCAGCCCTTATTTAAGGATACTTTACCCTTTGCGCCAAAGGTTTCTCCGTCAATGTCCAGGTGAACCTCTGTCTCTAAATATTCATAAGGAGGAAGAAGAATACTTAAGAATCTTTTTACTACCAGGTTATATACGTTTTTCTCCTCACTGTTTAAGTAACCTAATTTGGCTTTTTCTTCAGTTGGGATAATAGCGTGGTGATCTGACACCTTGCTGTCGTCAACGAAGCTTTTATTTCCCACAATTTTGTTTTTTAATATTTCTTTGCTGAACTTTAAATAATCATTAGGAAGTCCTGCTATCCTGTCCTTTAATGTAGGAACAATGTCTGCAGATATATATCTGGAATCTGTCCTTGGATAAGTTAAAACCTTATAGTTTTCATAAAGCCTCTGCATAATAGACAGCGTTTCCTTTGCAGAATAGCCATATATTCTGTTTGCATCTCTCTGAAGTTCAGTCAGATCATAAAGCGCCGGAGAATAGCTCTTCTTTTTCTTCTCCTCAACACTTACTATGCTTCCTTCTTTTCCCTTCAATTTATTAAACAAAGCTGATGCTTTTGCTTCATCAAACATTCTTGAATTGCCGTCTTTAGCCTTATAAAGAAAGTTCACTCCCTTTCCTGCTGCTGTGAGTTCCCAGTATGTCTTTGGCTGAAAGTTTCTGATCTCCTCTTCCCTGCTTACAATCATAGCCAGAGTTGGGGTCTGAACTCTTCCTGCAGAAAGCTGGGCATTATGCTTAATGGTAAGAGCCCTGGTTACATTAAGTCCAACTATCCAGTCCGCCTCTGCCCTTGAGAATGCAGCCTTATACAAGTTCTCATAATCTCTTCCAGGTTTCAGATTATTAAAGCCTTCCTTTATTGCCTTATCTGTCTGGGAGGATATCCAGAGCCTCTTTATACTTCCCCTGAAGTTTGCCTTTTCTATAATCCACCTGGCAACCAGCTCCCCCTCACGTCCTGCATCTGTTGCTATAATAAGTTCATCAATATCTTTTCGGTTTAAAAGTTCCTTAACAGCATAAAACTGCTGGGAGGTTTTCTTTATTACCATAAGCTTCATTCTTTCCGGAAGCATTGGCAGGTCCTCCATCTTCCAAGTCTTATATTTATCATCGTAGCCTTCAGGATCGACCAGGGTTACTAAATGCCCTAAAGCCCAGGTAACTATATATTTCTGCCCAATCAGGCAGCCTTTCCCATTTTCCCTGCAGCCAAGTACTCTGGCTAGCTCACGTCCTACCGAGGGCTTCTCTGCTAAAACTAAAATTTTTCCCATTATTTAATTCCTTTCTATATTCCGGAAACTGTATAATTAAATACTGCTGAACTTTTATCTCTAAAGCATTCTTCAATTATGCAATTTACTTATTTGAAGATAATTTGTT
The DNA here is from genome assembly GCA_032907345.1 of Bacillota bacterium. Lineage (GTDB taxonomy): Bacteria > Bacillota > Clostridia > Clostridiales > Clostridiaceae > JAJBWD01. The sequence goes on from JAJBWD010000010.1 coordinate 2,321, forward strand.
TATCCTATGCTATACTATTATATATGTAAATTTGGAATATAGGAAGGAATAATGATGAATTTAATATCTATAGAGAACTTAAGCAAAAGCTATAATGATAAAGTCCTGTTTAAGGATGTATCCCTTGGAATAAATGAAGGAGATAAAATAGGACTTATAGGAATAAATGGAACAGGAAAATCCACCCTTCTTAAGGTTATTGCCGGGGTTAAAAAAGAAGACAGCGGAAATATAATTAAAGGAAACAGTGTAAGAATAGAATACCTGCCTCAGAATCCGGATTTTGAAGAAGAACTGACAGTATTAGAGCAGGTATTTAAGGGAAATAACCCTACCATCATGCTTTTAAGAGAATATGAAGATACACTTGATAGTGTAAATTCCGGAAATAAAGCAGCTGAAAAGAAACTGATGGAGCTTACCGGACGGATGGACTCTTTAGGTGCCTGGGATATAGAAAGTGAGGCAAAAGCAGTCCTTGGTAAGCTGGGAATAAATAATTTTCATGAGAAAATTAAAAACCTGTCCGGAGGTCAAAAAAAGAGAGTGGCTTTGGCTTCAGCATTAATATCCCCCTGCGACCTTTTAATTTTAGACGAGCCTACAAACCATCTGGATTCCTCTTCCATAGAGTGGCTGGAGGATTATTTAAATAAAAGACGGGGTTCCCTTCTCATGATAACCCACGACAGATACTTTCTTGATAAAATAGTGAACAGGATTATAGAACTGGACAGAGGAAGCTTATACACTTACAAAGGAAACTACAGCATATATTTAGAGAAAAAAGAGGAAAGGCTTGAGATAGAAGCTGCAAGTGAAGTTAAAAGGCAAAGTCTCCTAAAAAAAGAACTGGCCTGGATAAGACGCGGAGCTAAGGCAAGATCTACAAAGCAAAAGGCAAGAATAGACAGGTTTAATGCCCTGGCAGATGATAACCCTGAAATTGTCTCAGATAAAATTGAAATAAGCACAGGATCCAGCAGACTGGGAAAGAAGACAATTGAAATAAATAATGTAAGCAAAAGCTTTGACAGAAAACTTATTGACAACATTTCCTATATAGTTTTAAGAGATGACCGAATTGGAATAATAGGACCAAATGGCTGCGGAAAGTCTACCCTTTTAAATATTATAGCAGGAAGATTGAAAGAGGACAGCGGAAGCATTGAGATAGGCGACACCGTAAAGATAGGCTATTATTCTCAGGAATCCGAGGATATGGATACCTCGCTTCGAGCCATAGAATATATAAAGGAAGCTGCAGAATACATAACCACAAATACCGGAGATAAGATTACTGCCTCTCAGATGATGGAAAACTTTCTCTTTACAGGAGAACAGCAGTGGACCCCCATTGAAAGACTTTCAGGAGGGGAAAAAAGAAGACTTTATCTATTAAGAGTTCTGATGGAAGCTCCAAATGTACTTCTGCTGGATGAACCCACCAATGACCTGGACATAGAAACTCTTTCCATTTTAGAGGATTATATTGAAAGCTTTGATGGGCCTGTAATTACCGTATCCCATGACAGGTACTTCTTAGATAAGATTACAAACAAAATATTTTCCTTTGAAGGCAATGGAGAAGTTAAAGAATATACAGGCAATTACTTCTACTTCAGAGAACTGGAAAAGGAGCCTGAGCCTGAAATTACAGAAGAAAAGGTTAAAGTAAAAAAGGAAACTCCGGTTAAGGATAAGCCTCTTAAATTTACCTATAAGGAAGAAAAGGAATTTGCTGAAATTGATAATGTGATAGAGGAAATAGAAAATAACATTTCTGAAACAGAAAATAAAATTAACGCAGCGTCCTCAGACTATGCCCTGCTTCAAAAATACCTGGCAGAAAAGGAAAGCTTAGAAAAGCTGCTGGATGAAAAAATGGAGAGATGGGCCTACTTAAATGAGCTGGCAGAAAAAATAGAAAAACAGAGGGAAAAATAATGAATATAAAAATAACGGCAGTTGGAAAATTGAAGGAGAAATATCTGAAGGAAGCCCTGGAGCAATATACAAAAAGGCTTTCCCGATATGCTAAAATAAGCATTACTGAACTTCAGGATGAAAAAACACCGGAAAGTGCCTCTGAAAAAGAAGAGGAAATGATAAAAAAAATAGAGGGAGAAAAAATATTAAAAAGCATTGAGGAAGGTTCATTCGTTATTGCAATGGATCTTAACGGAAAAATGCTGACTTCAGTGGAATTTTCGTCGATAATTTCTGATCTTGGATTACAGGGGAAAAGTAATATTAATTTCATAATCGGCGGTTCATTGGGCCTGTCCCCCGAAGTTTTGCAAAGAGCAGACTATAAGCTCTGCTTTTCAAAGATGACCTTTCCCCACCAGTTATTCAGGGTTATGCTTTTAGAGCAGATTTACAGGGGATTCAGGATAATGTATGGTGAACCGTATCACAAATAAATAAGGTTTATAGTCATAACCATTCATATTACTTAGTTAAGACTATTTTTACTTACGAAAATCGTATCATAAATAATATTATTTTTAAGAAATAGAGATTCAAATTGAATTGAATAAAAATGTCTAATTTAAAAAATCCAAACCAACATGATATTTAAATAGCTTTTTGAGGAGGTGAAATTCTATGGAGAAATATACAAGAGAAGAATTAGCAGAAGCACTAAAGGTTGTGTCTACAACTATTGGTAACTGTGAAAAAATGCAGCCCAAATTTGCTGAGGGTACCTCGCAGCACACACTACTTAAGAATAGGATAAAAGCACTGTATATTTCAAAAGCATTAATAACAAGCCAAGATGTTATGGATAAATACACAAAAGAAGAATTGATAATAGCACTACCCCCTGTATCCTCTATTATCAGCAAATGTGAAAAGGCACAAGTAAAATTTACTGAGGGCACCGCTCATCACACCCGCCTTAAGAACATAATAAAAGCGATGTATATTTCAAAAGCATTAATAACTGATGAAATTAGAAAAAGGGGCTCATAAAAAAATAAGCTGGATAATAAAAAAATAAACGAGCCTTCGTTTGAACCCAATATTTTTGGTGATATAATATAGAAAATCATATAAGCGAGGATGTAACATGGCCAAACATAATATCTATACAATGAGCGTAGCGAGTGTCTATCCCCTTTATGTTTCAAAGGCGGAGAAAAAAGGACGTATGAAAACAGAAGTCGATGAAATCATCCGTTGGTTGACAGGATATAGCCAGGAAGAGTTAGTAATACAATTGGAAAAACAGACAGATTTCGAGACTTTCTTTGTGGAAGCTCCTAAGCTTAATCCTTTACGGACTTTGATTAAAGGGGTGATTTGCGGTGTTCGAGTGGAAGATATTGAAGAACCAACTATGCAGGAAATTCGCTATTTGGATAAGCTAATTGATGAGTTAGCAAAGGGAAAAGCGATGGATAAGATTTTGAGGAAATAGTGATTAAATCCCATGGGGAATCTTAGAGGATCAGGCGCTCAAATTAGTATCAGATATTCCGGAAAATCTGCCGCTGATTTAGGGTTATCCTTTGCAAAGGAAATAATACAACTTTTAGGGGGAAGCGTCTGTGTTGAAAGTGAACTTGGGAGCGGTTACAAATTCAGCTTTTTCTTAAGGTTTGTTAATTATAGTTTGAATTTAGGAGGACATACCTTTGGATATAAAAGAAAAAATCAAAAAACTGCCTTCTTCGCCTGGAGTATATCTTATGAAAGATTCCCTGGATACTATTATATATATAGGGAAATCTAAAAACCTTAGAAATAGAGTGGGCTCCTATTTTATAAATTCGAAATCACATTCTCCAAAGGTAGTAAAACTAGTGAAGAACCTGAAGGACTTTGATTACAAATTAACAGACACGGAATTTGAAGCGTTACTGCTTGAGTGTAAATTAATCAAGGAAATAAAGCCAAGATATAACAGGCTGATGAAAAATCCAAAAGCTTATTGTTATATTAAAATAAAAATGGATGGAAAATATCCGGATATTGAAATCTGCAGTGAACCTGTCAGTTCTGATGTAAGCCTTTATTTTGGACCTTATACCAATATGAATACCGTAGAAAAAGCACTTTATGGTATAAAGGAGCATAATAAAATTTTGTGCAGCAATAGTTCCCGAAAGGCTTCAGGCTGCCCACGGTATGCTATGAACAAGTGTATCGGGATGTGTTCGGATATTCCCTCAATTGAGCAGTATTCTGAAATATTGGAAAAAGTGATAAGACTGCTTAAGGGTACTGATTCCACTATTCTTGAAGAAATGGAACGGCAAATGAATATCTATGCAGCAAATTTTGATTTTGAAGCTGCAGCTGAATATAGGGATTATTTAAGGGCGGTAAAGCATTTGACCAATACCGCAAAAATTATCAGTTTTATAGAAGCAAACAAAAACATTGCTGTGGTGGAGTTTCTCAATGATAAAGAAATTAAACTTTTTTTGATAAGATACAATAAACTGCTTTTCAATGAAAATTATAATACCAGCGAAGTCAGTATTGATGAGATTAAACATGAATTCAAAAGCAATATCCTATCCCATTTTGGTGATGCTTTGAAAAGTCCATTTAATCTGGGTAAGGATGAAGCAGATGAAGTTCATATAATATACAATTATTTAAAAAGCAAGGAAAGTACATGTAAATATATCTCTATTCAGGAGCAATGGATTAAAGATAGTGACAGCTTAAGGATTGAAGGGGCTGTTGATGAATTGATTTCAGATTTATTTTAATAAAATTTTATGTTATTTATCTTATGGTGAATCATACTACAAATAATTAGGTTTATAGCCTTAACCATTGATCTTACTTGGTTAAGGCTATTTTTATCCATAAAAACTGTATCACATACAACAAGTGAATGTGAATTCCGAGGCATTCTTTTTAAATATTTTTTGCAAACTATTGACATATATATAGCAGTGCTATATGATATAACCACGATATATAGCACTGCTATATATCGTGGTGAAATACTGGAGGTATAATATGAAGGACAAAATTAAAAGGGTATACATTCCAATGACAGAAACAGGCTTTTATATACTGTACTGCCTTCAGAATGAAATGCATGGTTATAATATCCTGCAGAAGGTTAAGCAGATGACAAATGGTGAGATTATCATAAGTGCAGGAACAATGTATGGAAGCCTGTCAAAGATGGAAAAGGACGGTTTGATCCAGTTTACAAAGGAAGAAGAAAAGCGAAAATTTTACATCACTACAGAACTTGGAAAGGAAATCCTGACTATTGAATTAAAAAGAATTGAACGTTTATATAAGAATAGCAGAGGTGAATATGTATGATGGAAGCTAAAATAGAAAAGAAAAGCTTTGGTATTGCGGAGTTTGCAGAAGAAGAAAAGTGGCTGGAAGAACAGCACCGGAATGGATGGCGGCTTATTAAAACTAATGGAACTAAATATCAGTTTGAAAGATGTGATGGTGATGAGTGGGTTTATCAGATTGATTTTAAGGAAAAAGGCACAGCAGAGGAAGAATATATTCAGATGTTTAAGGATTGTGGCTGGGAATATATATTACAGTATGATAAATGGTGTTATTTTCGCAGGAAAAAGGAAAATGGCGCCGATTTATCAATTTTTAGCGATAGGTTCTCAAAGATAGACATGTATACCAAAATCCTTCAAAGCCGCAGGCTCATAGTTACTGTAGCTTTGTTTTCGATTGCATGTGTAATAGAATGGCTGTCATTTTTTACTCCTATCTTTAAAGGAGAAGGCGGTGGCTATTGGGTTGATTTTTGGAAGGCTGCAGCACCTTGGATTGGCTGCGGATTTTTTGTTGCTACCAGTTTTTCAGTTAACCAGTATATAAAGCTCAGAAGGATGCTGAATGAGCTAAAAACAACAGATAAATAAAACGAATCCGTTATATGTATGAGAAATACTGAGATTCTCAATCAGAATAAAGTTTAATACCTTTAGGTTTTGACCGTTTGGGTTAAACGTTGAAATATAAACTGATGCATCATGCCGAAATCTTCTGTTTAATATAATTAATGAACTTTTGATTCAGTTTACGAAAAATAAGTTGATTTAGATTTTGTATTATGCTAAAATTCATCTATAAATTGCAATTTATAAATCACAAAAAATTAATATAGTTAGTTTTCTAGGGTTCCGCAGTTTGTAACTGGCAGGTCCGAGAGGAAACGCACAGAAAACTGTGTACACGGAAGGATAAAAGCCTGGGAGATATTTTTATAATATTTCACTAGGCTTTTTTTATTTTACTCATTTTAGAGAATTATTGTGAAATATTCCTATGGAGAACTTTAATACTGATTTTGAAAGGAGTAACTATGGAATGGTTCTATTTAGTGGCAGCAGGAATTTTTGAAATAGGATGGGCAATAAGTTTAAAATATTCCCAGGGGTTTACAAAAGCACTGCCTAATATAATAACTATTATAGGCATTGCTGCAAGCTTCTATTTTTTATCAATGTCTTTAAAAAATCTGCCAATAGGCACCGCATATGCAATTTGGACGGGAATAGGCACTATTGGTACAGTGCTGCTGGGTATTATTTTATTTAAGGAGCCCATCAATTTCATGCGTATAGTTTGTTTAGTATTAATAGTTAGTGGAATCCTTGGTTTGAAATTAATATCAATTGAATAATCACTAATACTAATTTAAAAAAGTAAAAGCCAGAAATATGTCGTTTATAATATTAGGAGGTATATTAATGAAAAATTTTATTATTGAGGATGATTTTTGGGGCGTATTCCCTAAGGCAAAAATCGGGGTTGTTATTTGTCACGGTATAGATAATTCAATAAAAAATAATGATAAATATAATGAGATGCTTTTAAAGGCAGGGCAGGAAGCATTAAATTATTTGCAGCATTCAGAATTCAGCAATAATCAGGTAATAAAAACCTGGAGAGAAGCATTTCAAAAATTTAAAACAAAGAAAGGTGCAAGGTCCTCAATTGAAGCATTAATGAAACGGGTTTATAATGGAAATCATATAGGTACCATTAACCCTCTGGTAGATATTTATAATTCCATTTCGTTAAGATATGCATTGCCCTGCGGTGGTGAGGATCTAGACAAATTCCCCGGCGATATCAGATTAACCAGGGCAGCTGGAAATGAGGAGTTTATTCCGCTGGGTACAGATGAAAATGCACCTCCCTATGAAGGGGAAATAATCTACAAAGATGATAAAGGTGCAGTTTGCAGGTGCTGGAACTGGCGTGAGGCAGTAAGAACCATGCTTACTGAAAATACAAATAATGCATTTTTATGCATTGAATTAACTGATGAAAGCAGAGCAGCAGAGTTTGAAAATGCCTTAAAAGACCTGGCAAAAGCAGTTCAGGACAATTTAGGAGGAACAAACAGAGTTTCAATACTGGATATTAATAATAAGAAAGTTTCAATGGAGTAATTTTAAGGAGGATAAGTAATGGGCGGTTTCAGCTATAAGGATATTTATATTGAGGATGGGCAAAGGGTACTTGAAATGAACATATTGCCTGAAAAATACTGCAACTTTGACTGTATTTTTTGTCCAATTGGAAGGTCATACAATAAGGTAGATACGCCGCAGTCATTTACGGAAATGGAGATTTCATTAGAAGAACTGGAGAATAAATTAAAAGAAAATAAAGTAGATTTAGTTTTTATTAACTCTAAAGGCGAAGCTCTGGTAAACGATAAAATCAGAGAAATCATAAAACTTATCAAAGATAAGGGATTACCTGTAAGATTGCTTTCTAATGGTTACCTGCTTGGCAGAAATGAATATAAAGAAACAGCCAATATGTGTGATGAAGTTATTGGAGAAATAAAAACAGTATCAGAAGAAGATTTTCAAAAAATCCAAAGACCAATTGAGGGGTATACACTAAAAGAATACATATCAAATATGATTACTTTTAATAAGCAGTATAAAGGTAAATTCATATTAGAAGTTACAATTATCAAGGGGTATAATGATACAGAGGAATCTATTAATAAGATTAAAAGCATTATTAATGAATTAGCCCCTGACAAGATAATAGTCGAAAAGATCAATGATGAAAGATTTAAGAAAAAGCTTAGCATTACTGATGATAGATTTAAGAAAATTTCAAAAATGCTTCAAAACAGCTAATTGCTTAAATAGGTAATATTACACTTTAGGAACCTGAGAATGCATCAGGCTCTTTGGTCTTTGATAAATTTTTCTAAGTTTGCTGATTATATAAATATAGTGAAATGACGCAACCCCTCTTCCCTCTTTATAAACATTGATATACTACAGATGAAGGAGAGATTTAATTGAATATATTAGAAATTAAGGGAAATACTTATTGCATTGATACCGGAATGACCTACATTCCATTTTACAAAATTAATGATGAAAAAATTATTATGCTGGATACCGGCTGGAAAAAAGGAGAGCGTGATGGTATAGAAAAAATCCTGGAAAGTAATAATTTTAAGGTGGCAGCTATTATAAACAGTCATTCCCATAGCGACCACACAGGAAATAATCAATATTTTAAAAAAAAATATAACTCTGTAATTGCTATGCCGGCTTTCGAAGCCCTTGTTTGCAGTTCAGAAGCCAATCTAAAGCTTTATTACGGAGCCCAGACCTTAAGGTCTGTAAGGGAACATTATAGACATATAGTTTTTAAAACAGACATTAAAATAGAGGAAAATCAGGATGAAGTAACAGTTTGTGATATTAATTTTAGAATTATCCATACACCGGGCCACAGCCCTGATCATATATGTATAATAACTCCTGACGATGTTGCCTATATAGGAGATGCTCTGATAAGTTATGAAGTAATGAAGGGGGCAAAAATACCCTATGCCTATATATTAAGTGAGGACATGAAGAGCAAGGCAGACCTTTATGACCTGAACTGCAGTAAATACGTGGTGGCACATAAAGGAGTATATGACAATATTACAAAGCTTATAGATGATAATATAGATTTTTATGAAAGCAAAGCAATGACAATATACGAAGTAATAGACAGACCTATGACTATGGAAGAAATTATGAAGGCTGTAATTAAAAAGTTTAATATTCATATAAATAATATTTACAGGTATTACTTTATAGAAAGAATGCTAAAATCTTATGTGGAATATTTAAATGATATTGAAAAGCTTTATTTGATTATGGAAAACGGATTCCTTAAATATACGAAATAAAAGTGACGGGAACATTTCATTTTTTGTTTAAACACAAAAATCTAATATAAGATATAAGAATTGTTAAGGGCACAGCTGATTATTAAGTTATGCCCTTATTCTCACTCATACAGGATTTTTCATGTAAAGGAACTCGCAGTAAAAATATAAAATTAATTAGAGTGAACTGTAAAATAAACAAGTGAAGATATTTATACATATCCTCACTTGTTTATTTAACTTAATATAAATTAATCTCCATTTTCTCCGCCAGGACCATCGCGTCTTGGACGTGAGGATTCAGGAAGAGGTTCAACATTTTTATTTTTGACAATGTTAGAGAATTTGTTCTCATTGATATTATTAAAAGAATTGTTTTGGTTCTTAGAGTTTGGATAATTATTCTTTTTGTTTAAATTGTTATTGTTGTTTTCATCAGCCATTTTATAATCACCACCTTCTAAGTTATTTTGTACAGATAATAAGTTTTTATGTTACAAGTTTTTTTACATTATTAGCACAGCCCATTAATTAGACATCATTTCAAAATATACATTTTACGAAATTTACTTTAGAAAGTGTTGACTCTAACGCTGCGTCATAGTGTAATATAAAAATAGAGATTGGAAATATTAGAAAAATTTCCTGCCGGCAGATTATTAAATAATATTAACAGACTCTGAAATTAAACTTTGAGGTGCAGCAATGAGAACAGTAAAACAAGTTTCGGATTTGACAGGAATAAGTGTGCGGACATTACATTATTATGATGAAATAGGACTACTAAAGCCAAGTGAAATCACAGAGGCAGGTTACAGGCTTTATGACGATGAAGCCCTTGAAACCCTGCAGCAGATTTTATTTTTTAAGGAACTTGATATACCATTAAAAGAGGTTAAAGAAATAATGCTTAGCCCGTACTTTGATAAAATGCAGGCACTAAAAAATCAAAAAAAGCTGCTTATGTTAAAACGCAAAAGATTGAATGGTTTAATAGATCTTATAAATAAAACATTGGAAGGAGAAAGCAGGATGAACTTTAAAGAATTTGATATGAGTGAATATTATAATGTATTGGAAGAATTCAAAACAGAACACCAGGATAAGTTAATTAAAATTTATGGCAGTGTAGATAAATATAATGAATGTATTGAAAAATTTAAATCTAATGAAACTGAGATTGCTAAAATGGCTATAAAAAAGTATGGAGGTATTGAAAAATATGTTGAAGCTCTGAAGAAAAATCTTAATAGTAATGCATTCACCAAAGCAGAGCAGTTTGATAAGTTTAAAAAGGATTGTCTGGAAGATAAGCATCCCAAATTAAAAGATTTATATAAAAAGCTCGTATCTGACTTAAGCAAAGATCCTTCTTCAAAGGAGATTCAGCAAATTGCTGGAGAAATAACAAATACAGCTAAAAAAGATTATGAAATTTTCAAATCGGATATGGGAAATGATTATTGGCACACTATGGTACAAATTTATTTAGTATTTCCTGAATGGATAGAAGAAGTTGATAAGAAATATGGAAATGGCGCATCTAAATTTATCGGTGAAGCCCTAAAAAATTATTTGGGAGATAATAAGCCCAAATTAGTAACACTATTTGAAAAGCTTACCTACGATTTAAGTAAAGACCCATGCTCAAAAGATATCCAGGAGATTGTTGAAAAAATAGTAAATGAGACCGAAAAACAGATTGAAACTTTAAAAGTAGATGAGGGAGAAAATCATTGGGGGTATACAGCAGAGCTTTATTTGTCAGATCCTATTTTTATAAAAGCAAATGATAAGAAATATGGCAGCGGTGCATCTAAATTTATTGGGGAAGCTTTAAAATTTTATTCAGAAAAAAGTAAATCATATTCATAAGTATTAAAGTTATAAAAATAAGCCATGGTGCATAGCATTGTGGCTTAAATAGACAATGTGAAGCACTCAATTAATGCAAAATAAGAAAGCCACAAAAGCCTGTGTTATAGTGAACGGGACACTGTATCACTAATAACGCAGACTTTTTTTAAATTACTAATGCCATTAATCATCCGCATACTTTGTTCAGAAATTTTAGCTGATATTTTTCCATCATATTTAAATCTATATTTTACTCCCCAATTTTTTACAATCTATTTGATAATATGCTCCACTTTTTTATATTTCTGTTTACTGCTATTAGGCTTATCCGGTATTGTCATTTCAATATATCCCAGCTGCAATGCAGGTAACAAATAACTATCTCTAAATGATGGCTGTGTTTTAATCCTAAAAACTCCATCAATTCCTTTGTTGAATATTCTTTATCGCTCATAACTTCAAGTAACTTTTTAACTTGTTCGGTAACTTGTTCGGTATCTGCAATTTCACATAAAGCATCATATATAGCAGTTAATAAAAGCTCTACAAATTTTCTTGAATCTGCATTATGGTCACATTCACCCAACACTTTATAATATTCTTCCTGACGTTCCCTAATTAGTGTTTCTATCGGTAACCATCCAAACAATGGCTTCCAATTGTAGAGCAGTATTTTACCATTACTTGTACTCAATTATACCGTACAAGTATTAATAATTCCATTACTTTCACACAACATGAGGCAGCTTGGAAAGGTCTGCATTATAATGTCACGGAATACCATACCACTAATAATGGGACTTTTTCAGCTTTTTATTATTATTAACTTACTATATACGTTAAAATAATCATCCTTGGGGTATGATAACAACAACTCTGTGAAGCCGACGTTTACCAGTGCATTCCCTCCTGGTTATTCATTGAATATCCATCTCTCATGACATCACCTATATCCGGTGTATTATCTTTTATTTTAATATTTTTAAGTTTTTTAACTGCTCCATAGGGTTCTTTTAATGAAAGCTTATCCCCTCTTCCGGAAATAACCCATAGGGTTTTATACCCCTTAGGTATTGAACGAAGCTCATCTTCTCCCTTGCCGTCAGTAAAATAAACTAATAAATTAATCTTATTCTTATTGGCATATTCAAAAACCGGTGTAAATTTAGTGCCTCCCCTTGTATTAATCCTGTCTCTGATGTCCTTTATGGAATTTACTTTATACGCACGTCTGATTTCACTGTCACATTCTATAATGGTAATTTCATGATTATAATTTTTTACAATATCCAGCACTTCTTTAATGGCCTGATTGAATTCTTCATCACTTATGCTTCCGCTTATGTCAAGTGCAACAGCAATTTTTGCCTTAAAACTATCAAGCTGGCCTCTTAAATCTAGTCTTTCAGGCTGTCTTCTGTTTCTTCTTGTTATGGTCTTCTTTTTATCGCTGAGAGCAGTTCCCATCAACCGTTTAAGATATAAGTTCCAGGGCAGTTCCCCCCGGCTGTTTTTAAGTGATGATATCATGCCTTCCAAATAAGCTGGAATACTGCCTTTTTGTGAATTACTGATAAACTTTTCGGTAAATTCTTTAAGTGTTTTTTCATCTATATCACCGGAATCTTCCCAGATGTGGTGGGTTTTTTCAGGATCATATTCCGTTTCTATTTTTTCATCTTTATTACTGTCATCCTCTTCTCCGTCTTTATCCTCTTCCAGCAAATCTATTGCAGTCTGAAGCTTTTCTGCATAATATTCAAAGGATTCAAAGGGCAGAAGATTTAAAGAATAATTTAAATTCACCCATTCCAAAGTAATTGCATAGGGGGGCAGATTATCCAAATATGTATTTACCACTATATCCATGGCCATATTAACAGAGAGTGTCCCAAAGCCTGCCTTAAATTCTTTTGCTCTTATTAAATGCAGGGACAATATATGAAGTATTTCATGTTTTATTGTACTTTCCATTTGTTTTATATTAAGGTTTAAAAAAATAATGGGATTAAAATATATAACATATTTAGCTCCTTTAAAATTCACAGCAGTGGGACTGCTTATGTCAAATCTTATTTTCCTTGACATCTGGAACAAAAAATATCCATAGAAATTATCCTTGTCCTCCATAAGACTTAAATTAACCTTATCAATAAGACTTAAAAACTCTTCTTTAAAGTCTTCAGGTATAAATATTTCAGCATTATCATTATTATGATTTTCTTTTAAAAAAGCTTTTATAATATCATTTGCTTTTTCATAAAGCCCCTCTGCAAGGGTTTCAAAATTATTTTTCATTAATATCACCTTATTGAACTATAAGCTGCAAAATATGCTTCTACAAAGGCTTCATTTTCTATGGCAAGTTTGTATACTTCAGCAAACCCATTTTTAACATCCTTCATTATGCCTATCATTAAATCTACAGGATATGTTTTTAAAAACTCAATAAGTCTCTCTATATAAAAGCCTGAGTCATAATTATTATTCTTTATATTAGATTCCAGGTTTTTCAGAATATTCTTTGCAGAGAGGTAAAGTCTTGTATGACTTTCCTTTCTTACTCTTTCTATAACAGCTGCAGAAAGAGAACTCCCTGAGAAAACATCTTCATAGGATATCAGTGGTTTATAATCTGATTCAACAAAATTCACAAACTCTTCTGCAATGAGTCTCCCTACATTTCCTTTTATAACATTTAAAAATACAGCCTTAGGTATCGAATCTCTTTTCTCTTTATAAATTTTATAAATTTCGGAGATTCTTTCATAGCTTCTTGGAGTTGCTCTTATATCATCTTCGTTTATTTTGTTCAGATATTCCGGGAAGGTGGAAATAAACTCTATAACTTTCTGCTCTATTCCTGAGTTTATTGCCCAATCTATCCACTGAATATAATCAGGCTCCATGTACAGCCATACAAATCTGTTTTCCTGGGCTGCATCCATATCCACCACCTGATAGTCAAAATCCGAGCCATATTTACTGGTAGGATTCATGGCTGCCAATATTTTTACGTCTTCATTTAATTTATATCCGTTGATTTCCCTGTTTAATATTAAATTCATAAGCTCCTGCTGCACTGTATGTTCACATCGGTTTATCTCGTCTATGAATAAAAGGACTGTTTTTCCTTTAGATATTTCCTCATCAATTTCCCTCAGCTTAGTATGAACCGCATATACCGTGGTTTTCCTTTCTGCTTTATCTGCCCCGGTGTAAGATTTTATTGTTGGAAGACCGCCTATTTCACCTTCTTTAAGAAGATTCCCATCAATAACAATTAAGCTCCAGTTTTTTTCTTCAGCAATTTCTCTGGCTAAATCTGTTTTTCCTATACCGCTTTCACCCACTATTAAAGGTACTTCTCCGGCAGATAATACCAAATCTGCACTTTTTAATGTGTCTGTAAAATTCATTATATCCCCCGCCTATCTTATCTTTAGCTTTTCATCTACAGCTATTTTTTTTGCCTTTTTACTTCCATACTTATAAATAAACATTATCTTGTCCATTGGCATAATGTCACTATTTTTATCTATAGTACTGCAGTTTAAGTAATCTCTCACATATTTTTCTTCCACATCTTCTTTAGATAATACTTCCTTCAGCACTTTTTCCAAATTATCTATGGATATTTCATTTACCACATATTTAATCACTAAAATATTTACTTTTAAAAATTCCAATATTTTTTTCTTATCCAGATCATCTATAAGATTGACAGCCTTCTCATTATTTCTGACAGCAATAAGCTCTGTATTAAACCCCGGTGAATTTATGTATCTTAATGCATCGTAGCTTATTTTTACAGCCTCTTCCTGTACACGCTGGGATGGCTCCTTTATAAATTTTATTGAATCGTAATTTTTTCTTACAGCCAGCAGCTGCAGCTCCTCATTTGGATTATTAACATATTTTACAGCCCATCCAGACTGGTTTACAGCTGATTTAATTAATTTTTCTGTGGGATTTTTAATATATTCTAAGTTTGTCCATCCATCATTTACGGCTTTTGTCATCATGTCTTCTGTAGGGTTATCAATAAACTCAATAGCACGGGCATTATTTTCCATAGCTGCTTTCTGCATTTCCCTGGTTGGATTATCTATATATTTTAGAGCAAGTCCATTTTTTTTAACAGCCAGTAATTTCATCTCAACTGTTGGATTATTTATATTTGCTATAGCAAAAGGATTAATTTTTATCATTTCAAGAATCTTTGATTTTTCCATAATCAGCTTTCCCTCTGTGATTATTTTTTTAAGTTAATCTAAACAGAATAATTATACCACTGCACAGAAAAAGGGTCTATAAATGCTGCTGAAACAATAGTTATTAACATACAAAAAAGCTGCACAAATAGTGGCTTTTAAATAAAGTAATTCAGGATCAGATAAAAATACGAGAACGGTTATTTCTATTAATTATTATCTTTTTTGTTAAATTCGCATTCAATTAATTCAGTTTTTAACCTTCATATTAATTCTGATTCCGGTAACATTCCTCTTATAACTTAAATATTCTGTTATGTTTTATAAAAAATTATATTTCAGTTTTGTTTTATATATAATACCTATATGGAAAAATTTCAAATATCTATTAGATTTTATAAAATATTAATGATAGAATAAACCCATAATTAGGTAATTCAAATTCCTAGCAAAAGAATTGTATATGGAGGTCTAATAATGATTGAGATACCTGAAGCTTTAACACTTGCCAATCAGATTAATAATACAATTAACGGAAAGCAGATTGTGAATGTTGTAGCTGCACATACTCCACATAAATTTGCGTGGTATCATGGAGACCCACAAAAATACCATGAGATACTTGTGGGAAAGACTATTAACATTGCAGCTGCCTGTGGCGGTATAGTTGATATTAAGGCTGATAATACAACAATACTTATTTGTGATGGAGCAGTACTCAGATACCATAAGCAAGGAGAAAAACGTCCTGCAAAACATCAGCTTCTATTAGAGTTTACTGATTCTTCTGCTATTAGTGCATCAGTTCAAATGTATGGAGGAATGTTGTGCTTTAATGATGAGGATGAGTTAGAATATCCTTATTACAAGATTGCAAAGGATAACCCTTCTCCCCTATCCAATGAATTTAGTAAAAATTATTTTGATAACTTAATATACTCACAGGCTGTGCAGAAGTTAAGTGTAAAAGCTTTTCTTGCAACTGAGCAGCGAATACCTGGCTTAGGAAATGGTGTGCTGCAGGATATTTTATGGAAAGCAAAAATTCATCCAAAACGTAAGATTAGTACATTGAATGATGAAAATAAGGAAGTTTTGTATTATATGATTAAAGCTGTTCTTTCTGAAATGAGTAAACTTGGCGGAAGAGATACGGAAAAAGATTTGTATGGAAATAATGGCGGATATAAAACTATGATGAGTAAAAATAATACAGGCTCCACATGCATTTCCTGTGGTGGAGATATAAAAAAGGAAAACTATTTAGGTGGCAGTATTTATTACTGTGAGAATTGCCAGAAACTTTAAGTCAAAATGACGATAATTTGTTTCTGTAATATTAATAAAATTGTAATTGAATTTTGTATAAGTACAATGTATAATATTAACAATCTAATTTTAGGAGGAAGTTTATGAGTACACTTAATATTAATAAAGAAAATTTAATACATCATCATTACTAGAGACTTGGTCTGGTTAAATACAGATACAAGTCTATTCACATTAGGCTTGTATCTCTGGGTAATGATAAATTAAGTATAATCGTAATTTATTGAACCATGCGGGATATATGCCTGCATGGTTTTTTTGTTAAATAAAAATAATTTATTATTAGGAGTGAGTAAAAATGAAAAAGAATATAATTAAGCCAAGTATACCAGCTGGATTTATGGAACTATTACCGAAAGAGCAGGGAATTTTTAATGATATAGTAAATAAAATTTCAAGTGTTTATGAAAAGAATGGCTGCTTAGCAATTGATACACCAATAATAGAAAAAGCTGAAGTCCTACTTGCCAAAACAGGAGGAGAAACAGAAAAACAGGTATATAGTTTTCAAAAGGGTAAAAATAACCTGGCTTTAAGATTTGACTTAACAGTTCCGTTTGCCAGATATGCAGCTCAATATTATAATGACTTAATATTCCCTTTTAAAAGATATCAAATAGGGAAAGTGTATAGAGGAGAAAGAAATCAGAAAGGAAGATACAGAGAGTTTTATCAATGCGATGTGGATGTTATTGGAAAAGACAAACTAAGTATTAATAATGATGCCTGGGTTATAAGCTTAGCATCTAAGGCATTTAAAGAAATAGGATTAACAAATTATAGATTTCAAATCAGCAATAGAAAAATATTAAAAGGTATACTAAGTGAATTGGTAATAGAAAATGCTGCCGATGTAATGATATTAATCGATAAATTTGATAAAATAGGAGAAAAAACATTTATTAGTGAACTTAGGAATATTATAGGCACTGATAAAAGTGAATATTTGAATAGAGTTTTGAACATTAAAGGAACAAATCAGGAAATATTGGAAGAACTTTTAAAACTTAATGTTAGAAATGATTATTTTCTTGAAGGAATGGAGGAACTGAAAAATGTTATTTTAACATTAGGAGTTTTAGGGGTAGATAATAATGAATTTGAAATAAATTTAAAAATTATAAGAGGATTAGATTATTATACTGGAACTGTCTTTGAAACGGTACTATTAGGGAATGAAAGTTATGGATCAATTTGTTCAGGCGGCAGGTATGATAACTTAGCAGAAAATTATACTGAAAATATATTACCTGGAGTTGGAATTTCTATAGGAATAACCAGGTTATTCTTTGTTTTAAAGGAAATAGGTTTTCTGGATAAATATAATATAAAAAATAAGATGGAATATATGATAATACCTATAGGAAATACAATAGAGTATTGTGGAAAAGTAATGAGATTATTGCAGGAAAAAGGTTATAGGATAGCAATGTATTTTGAGGATGATTCCTTAAAGAGGAAATTGAGTTATGCTGATAGAGTGGGTGTGGAAAATGTGATATTAATCGGAGAAGATGAAGCTGTAAAAAATGAAGTAAAAATAAAAAATATGTCATCAGGTATTGATAGTAATATAAGCTATACAGAATTATATAAGTTATAAAATCAGCTTATAGGTATCTATAAATTTATAATTTATTTAGGAGGCATGCCATGACAAGGAAATATAATTTATATCAGATTGATTCATTTACAAAGGAAAAATTCTCAGGAAATCCGGCGGGAGTAATAACAAATGCAGATGGATTGACTGTCCGGGAAATGCAGAAAATAGCCAGGGAGCTTAATAATTCTGAAACAGCCTTTATCTTTTCTTCAGACAGCAGTGAATATGATGTGCATGTAAGGTTTTTTACTCCGACAAGTGAAGTTCCAATCTGCGGCCATGCAACTATTGCTGCCCACTACGCCCGTGCCATTGAAAATGGCCTTGGTTCTGCAAGGGTTATCCAAAAAACCGGTGCCGGGATTTTACCTGTAGATATAGTGAAGGAAAATGGTGATTATAAAATTACCATGACCCAGGGTAAAATTGAGTTTGGCAGCATTATTGATGGTGCAAATAAAGAAGAACTTTTAGCAGCACTTAATATAAAAAATACAGACCTGCTGGAAAATTATAAAATTCAGATTGTCTCAACCGGTCATTCCAAGGTTATGATCGGTATAAAAAGCATTGAAACTTTAAATAAGCTTCAGCCAGATTACACTGCCCTTGCCAGATTAAGCAAGGTAATCAAATGTAACGGTTATTATTTTTTCACGGTTGATTCACAGGATAGTGATATTTTAATACACGGCAGGATGTTTGCACCTGCCATAGGCATTAATGAAGACCCCGTAACCGGTAATGCCAATGGCCCTTTAGGCGCATATCTTGTTCATCATAATCTGGTAAGACATAATAATTCTTTACTCAGATTTAAGGCTAAGCAGGGAGAAGCCATAAACCGTACAGGAATTATTGAGGTTGAAGTAAAAATAGAAAACAATGAGCCTGCAGAAGTTAAAATTTCCGGGAATGCTGTAATAGCCTTTAAATCTGAATTAATATTAAATGATTAAATAAAAAATGTTAGGAGGCTTGCCTTTATTATGAGGGAGGCCTTTATTTATGCCCATTTTATCAGGTTTTTAAAATTAAAAATAATTTCTTACTTAAAAGGTTGCCACTTAGGTATGTTTAATGTTAAAATAATAAAAATTTATATATAATTCTGAATTATAAATTATTTATTTTAAGAAATTGCATAATTACCTTTTGGGTTAATGGAATTGTGCTTTTCTTTATTTACGAAAGGACGGAAGATAAAATGCAGTATTCAAAACTAATTAGTAAACTGCCTTCATCTCCAATCAGGAGAATGATGGTACGCGCAGCAGAAATGGGTGATGTGATTTCTTTCAGCGTAGGTGAGCCGGACTTCCTGCCGCAAAAAAGTGTGCTGGAAGCTGCCAGGGCTGCCATGGAAATCAGTACAAAGTATGCTCCCGGTGCAGGGCTGAATATTTTAAGGGATACCTATATAGAATATTTAAATCATGCATTAGGAACTGATTATGTAAGGGAGAATGTCATTGTAACAGCAGGCGGCATGTCTGCACTGTTTTTAAGCTTCAGCTGTCTGCTGAATCCGGGAGATGAAGTACTTTTATGTGCTCCATATTTTACAAACTATGCTCCGGAAGTATTGATGAATAACGGTGTTCCTGTTATGGTAAATGTTTATGAAGAAAATAATTTTGTAGTCACCTCTCAGGCAATAAGGGCTGCCATAACACCTAAAACCAAGGTTATATTATTGAATTCTCCCTGTAATCCTACAGGCGGAATCATAGACCAAAGTACATTAAAGGAAATTGCAGATATTGCAAAGGAACATGATTTGTTTGTTATAAGCGATGAAGTGTACAGACATATTTTATTCGATGGAGAAGAATATTACAGCATTTCAACTCTTCAGGGAATGAAAGAAAGAACTCTAATAATAGACAGCTGTTCAAAGAGCTGTGCCATGACCGGTTTCCGCGTAGGATTCGCTGCCGGGCCAGAAGAATTAATTACTTTATTTACAAGAGCTGTGGAAAATATTTATTCTTCAGTTACCACAGTATCCCAATATGCAGCTGCAGAGGCATTAAAAAACGGTGCAGATTACAGAGCCTATATGTGTTCACAATATGAAAAAAGAAGAAATTATATATGTGACCGAATCAGTAAAATGGACAAGATATCCTGTATTAAGCCTAAAGGGGCGTTTTATGTATTTGTGAATATTACTAAAACCGGATTAGACGGGAATGAATTTGCCAACAGACTTCTGGAGGAAAAACGGGTGGCGGTGGTACCTGGCGGCACTTTTGGAGACAATGCCAAGTATTATGTAAGAATGTCATATGGAACTTCAATGGAAAATCTGGTTAAAGGACTGGATAGAATAGAAGAATTTTTAATGGAGATATAAAGATGAAGATAGCTGTTTATAATTGTCGTAAAGATGAAGTAGAATTTTTTGATAAATATTCAAAACAATATCATGTGGAGATAGTCCCTATCAATGCAGATGTTAATATTAAAACTGCAGCATTGGCTGAAGGCTGTGAATGCATCAGTGTTACATCCGATAGAATGATTACAAAAGAGATATTAGAAATCTTTAAAGCATATGGTATCAAATACATATCTTCAAGAACTGTAGGAATTGATCATATTGATACAGAATACGCCCGGAAGATAGGTATAGAGGCAGGAAACATTACTTATTCAACAGATGGCGTAGCAGATCAGGCAATTATGCTTATGCTTATGGTTATAAGAAAGGTTAAGCATATTATGATCCGCTATTTGGGGCAGGATTATACTTTAGCCAAAAGCAGAGGATATGATTTAGGAGATATGACTGTAGGAATCATAGGTACCGGAAATATCGGAACTACTGTTGCAAAGCATTTAAGTGGTTTTGGGTGCAGAATCCTTGCATGCGGCATGGAAAAGCGGAATGAAATTAAGGATATAGTTGAATATGTTGACATAGAAACTTTGCTGGCAAAAAGTGATATTATTACTCTTCATATTCCGGCTGTAAAAGAAAATTATCATTTCATTGATCAGAAAGCAATTGAAAAAATGAAACCCGGTGTATTTATAATTAATACTGCAAGAGGAGCCTTAATAGATTCTGCAGCACTTATTGAATCCCTGGAATGTGGGAAAGTCGGAGGAGCAGGACTTGATGTAATTGAAGGTGATCGTGAAATATATTATCGGGACTTCAAGCACGAAGTTATAGGGCATCATGAAATGGCAATATTGAATGCAATGCCGAATGTTATTCTTATGCCTCATACTGCTTTTTTTACTGAGCATGCAGTAAGCGATATGGTGGAAAATTCTATAAAAAATTGCTGTGAGTATTTCAGCAAATGATAGGGATAAGCTTTCAGCAGGTTTAATAATTTACAATTTTGGTTACAGAAACAAGCATAAGTATGATAACGAATAATTATTGTTAAAAGACGGGAGTATATCCCTTACGAAGAACCCTGGCATAAGTACAGGGGTACTTTTTCAGAACATTAATAAAGCTGTATTAACCTGTCTGGTGATTCTGTTGTGCTTAATCTTAGTATGCCATTTCTGACTGCCTCTTTCTTTGATAGCTCAGAAGCTTCTTCACAAATTTTAATTATCTGTCTTACATATTCAAGAAACTGCTGTCCCTTGTCTGTCAATTCCACCTGCCTTCCAATTAGGTCAAATAGTTTTATGTTAAATTCTTCTTCCAGCTGCTTAATCTGAACAGTAACAGTTGACTGGGAATAGCCAAGCTTTAGTGAATTTTACAAATGTTTAAGGTATATCATGTTTCTAAACAATTAAGAATAACAAAATAGAGGGGTTAAACTAATGAGGATCGCAATTTATAGTTTGCTAGATATGGAAAAGGCTTATTATGACGGACTTAAAGAAAAATACGGGGCAGAATTCGTATTTACTAAAGAATCACCAAATACAGAAAATATCAAATTAGCTCATGGAGCAGATGCAGTATGTGTGATTACAACTCCCGTTACATCTGATTTAATAGATGCTTTTTATAAAGAAGGAGTCAGATACATTGCTACCAGGACAGCAGGTTTCGATCATATTGATATAGGCCGGGCAAAGGAAATTGGTATGGGAGTTGGGAATTCAACTTATTCACCAGAAAATGTTGCTGAGTATACAGTCATGCTTATGCTCATGGCAGAAAGAAATATTAAAACAATTCTAAATTCCTATGATAACCAGGATTTTTCATTAAGAAATATACAGGGATGCCTTTTAAGAAATTTAACGGTAGGCATAATAGGAACAGGAAATATTGGGATGCAGGTTGTCAGGATGCTTCAGGGGTTCGGCTGCAATATTCTTGCATATAGCAGAAGTCAGAAAAAAGAAATGAAAGGCCTTCTGACTTATGTAACTTTAGATGAGCTTTATGAAAAAAGTGATATAATTTCCCTCCATATGCCTGCTACTGATGAGAACTTTCATATGATTAACAAAGATATAATTAATTCAATGAAAAATGGAGCAATCATTATAAATACGGCCAGAGGGACTTTAATTGACACGGATGCTTTGATTGAAGGACTTGAAAATGGGAAGCTTGGAGGAGCAGCCTTAGATGTAATTGAGGATGAAACAATATACTACTATAAAGATTTCAAAAATGCAGTAATACCTCATCGGAATATGGCAATATTGCGGACAATGCCTAACGTAATTCTTACGCCGCATACAGCATTTCATACAAGACAAGCCCTGGAAGAAATGGTTAAAAATGCAGTAAAAGGCTGCATTGCTGAAATACAAGGAAATGAAAATCCATGGAAAATTGTATAGAGCTCAATGATGGCAATTATAGTTGTGAATACATATAAATTTGTATAAGGAGTGAAATAACTAATGACAAATAGTAATTATGATATTGAATTTTCAAATCGTGTGACACAGGAGGACTTCCAGGGTCAATTCCTGAAATCCATTTTGAAGGCAATTTCTTCCTCAAATATTATTTCATTTGCAGGAGGGCTTCCTAATCCCATTTCCTTTCCGGTAGAAGAAATAGAGACTGCCGCTCATAAAGTAATGAAGGAAAATGGCGTCATGGCATTACAGTACAGCAGCACAGAAGGTTATCTGCCTTTACGGGAATTTATTGCATCAAGATACAGAAATCAGGGATTAGAGGCTTCAGCGGAGGACGTTCTGATTACAAATGGTTCTCAGCAGGCCCTGGATATTTTAGCCGCAGTCCTGCTCAATGAAGGAGATTCCATTATCATGGAAAAGCCAAGCTATCTGGCCGCTCTTCAAACATTTCATCTATATAATCCCAAAGTTTTATCAGTAAATTTAAATTCAGATGGAGCTGATTGTATGCAATTAAAGCAGCTTGTGGAAGAATATCATCCTAAGTTTTTCTATTCTGTACCAAACTTTCAAAATCCAACAGGTCTTACCTATACAGAAGAGATTCGGAAACAGGCAGCAGAAATATTGAAACAGGACAGAACTATCTTCATTGAAGATAACCCATATGGTGATCTGCGTTTTAGCGGTGAAAGCAAAAAATCAATGAAATACTATTTGGGAGAAAAATGTGTACTTGTTGGCAGCTTTTCTAAAATAGTATCTCCGGGAATGCGAATCGGCTGGATTTGTACTTCTCAAAAAGAGTTAAAAAAGAAAATTACTGATTACAAGCAGACAGTTGATTTACATACAAATATTTTTGGGCAGATGATTTTAAGTAAGTATCTGGAAAACAGCAATCTAGATGAACACCTTAAAAAAATCACAAGTCTCTATAAATCCCAGTCAGATTATATGATTGCCTGCATGGAAAAATATTTTCCACAAAATGTTACATATACAAAACCAGAGGGCGGTATGTTCTTATGGGTAACCCTTCCGGAGAGTATTACTGCAGTGGAATTATTTGAAAAGGCATGGGAGAAAGGTGTAGCCATCTGTCCGGGAGATCCTTTTTATCAGGAGGAAAGAAATGTGCATACTATACGGCTTAATTATACAAACTGCGATGACAGTATCATTGAGAAGGGTATCCGGATTTTAGGAGATATCTTAAAAAAATACTAAATTCAATACGCAAAGGTTTTTAGCAGGAGCTGCTGCACTAGTAATTTCAATAATCACTAATGCAGCAGCTTTTTAAATAATTTTTCTATTCCAATGTCTATGAGCTGAAATATCAGCTATGAACTTATTTGTATACTGATCTTTCCCATCAGAAGCTGTAACTCCCGGCTGATCTTTCATCTCTGGGTTAAGCAGCATAGCCATGGACTCTGAAACTGAAATTGGTTTAAAATGCCTGTAGGCTTCTTCGATAAATATCTTTGCACGCATTTTGAAGTCAGGGTCAACACTGCCTCCAAGAACATAGACAGCATCAAACAATACAGGATCGGCCGATAACAGGCTGTGTTTAGGCATCTGTTTCGTGCCATCAGAACCATTTATGGGGCTTAAGTCAGGGCCTATTATTTCCGGCATAGTATGAGCAGCTTTTAGCGCCTGCATCATAGTGTTAAATTCATCTGCATTATAGCCTTCTGATAATATAACTCCAACCTTCAATGTATCAGGTTTTTTTATAGTATTTTCCTGACTAAGCGCTGGCGATACTTTGGCATATTTTGAGGCTTCTCCTTTCGGGCTGTCAGCTCCGATATATTGTGCCACCTGAGTCATCATGTCAATATTTACATTACCAAACATATTAATTACCTGCTGCCTGATATCTTTATTGTTTACCTTAGAAAGTTCAAATTTAAATGCATCAATAATATGTTTTTTCTCCACACTGCTCATGCTGTTATAAAACATTGCTGCCTGCGAAAAATGATCTTCAAAGCTTTTACTTCTTGTTCTGACTTTATTTCCTTCTACTTTTTCCTGATAATCAGCATAGCCGCCTTCCTCCTGACTTATGGTTTTAGGAGTATTGCCTGCCAATGAATTATTATGGTAACTTACATTACCCATATTTATTGTCTGCCTTGAATGCCCATCTCTTTGATTATTATGAAATTGAACTGCAGGCCTGTTTATAGGTATTTCATGGAAGTTAGGTCCGCCAAGTCTTATAAGCTGAGTATCTGTATAAGAGAATAACCTGCCTTGCAGCAGCGGATCATTTGTAAAATCAATTCCGGGAACCAAATTACCCGGATGAAAGGCTGCCTGTTCAACTTCTGCAAAGAAGTTATCTACGTTTTTATTTAAAGTGATTTTTCCTATAATCCTTACAGGGACATCCTCCTCGGGCCAAATTTTTGTAGGGTCCAATACGTCAAAATCCAGGCTGAATTCTTTATCATCTTGCAATAATTGTACCCCTACTTCAAATTCCGGATAATTGCCGGCAGCGATAGATTCCTGCAAATCTCTTCTATTAAAATCCGGATCCTTTCCGGCAATTTTTTGAGTTTCATCCCAAACTAAAGAATGAACTCCCAGCAAAGGTTTAAAATGGAACTTAACAAAAGTAGATTTACCACTTTCATTTATTAATCTGAAGGTATGAACTCCAAAGCCTTCCATCATACGAAAACTTCTGGGAATTCCTCTGTCAGACATAACCCACATAACGGTATGGGCAGTTTCCTGATTATTTGCCACAAAGTCCCAAAAAGTATCATGAGCACTGGAGGCTTGGGGAACCTCCGTATCCGGTTCAGGCTTTACTGCATGAACAAAATCCGGAAATTTAATTGCATCCTGAATAAAGAAAACAGGGATGTTGTTTCCAACTATATCATAATTACCTTCCTGAGTGTAAAACTTTATTGCAAAACCTCTTATATCTCTGACTGTATCTGCTGAACCTCTGAATCCGGCTACAGTAGAAAATCTTACAAATATAGGGGTTTTTACAGAAGGATCCTGTAGAAATCCTGCTTTAGTATATTCTTTCATTGATTCATACAGCTGAAATTCTCCATGTGCTCCGGTACCCCTGGCATGCACAATTCTTTCCGGAATACGCTCATGGTCAAAATGCGTAATTTTTTCTCTGAAATGGAAATCTTCCATTAAAGTTGGTCCTCTATCTCCTGCCTTTAATGAAAATTCGTCCTGTGACAATGTAACACCTTGATTAGTAGTCAGATTATTTTCCCGGTCATCTACTCTAAATTCATCCAGCTGTTTTTCTTTTGGATTTTTTATCTGGTTACCTGCTTTGTTATTTTTATCTTCCATATTATACCCCTTTCTTGATTAAGGAAAATTCACAATAACATTTTGGTTGATTTTTCAGCTTAAAAGTAACGAATTTAGAACACTTTTAAGCAGAAAATTTGATTTATGAATTGTGCAATTTTCTCACTTATCAACTTTGAAGTTAAAAGGTTACATATTATAATATGGTCAAGTAAAAAATATTTATACTATTAACAATAATTAGCAGATAATGCACGCAGCTACTTAATGTTATAGTGTTGTATAATTTTATTAACTATTAATCTTAGAGGCGCTTATCCATATTGATATTTTTGTTTATATTAAA
>JAJBWD010000011.1:0-5299 GCA_032907345.1 Bacillota bacterium
CATGGAAAGCTGGGGTTGTGTATGTAAATGTAAGTGGCACCTGGAAACAAGGTATTCCTTATATAAATGTTGATGGTACGTGGAAAATAGGTATTTAAATTTTGATTTTTTTATAAAATTATGCTATAATATAATTAGAATTAAAGAGGAGTGTAAAGGCGAATGAAAGTTAAAATAACTGAAGCAGTAGAATTTATATCTGTTTATCCTATCATAAAAGAGGCAAAACTTAAGATAAACACTTTATATAAAATCTCAAAATATTTCGATATATGTAATAAAGAAAGAGATTTCTATATAGAAAACCTCAACAAAATCTTTGATGAATATGGAGAAAAAGACGAGTCTGGTAACTTAAAACTTTCCGAAGACAAAGAAGGAATAATCATAAAGCCAGAACTTCTGCCGGAGTGTAATCAAAAGCTCGCAGACCTTATGGCTATTGAAATTGATATTCCTGTAGACCCAATCTCACTTAGTGAGATAGAAAGTTTAGAACTTGATTATTCAACTTTCCAAAGATTTAAACCGTTCATAACTGAATAAATAAAAAAAAGAACCTAATTACTTAGGTTCTTTTTTATTCCCAATTTTCAACCGACGCGGCGCGCCCGCACGTGTCAGCTACATATTTACCAATTCCTATTGCATCAGCTTCATCATTTGAAACGGTTACATCATACCATTTTTTTACAAGTAGCTACATTGATTTCTTTTTATCTGTTCTACTTACTCCCTTAACACCACAGTGCGCCCGCCAGGTGTTGGTCGCGCACACTCTGTACATTAATCCTGCTTCAAAGCAAGTTTCCATCAATATTCCTTGAAGTCGCGCGAGTGTCTCAAACACTGTTACACCCATTAATCTTCCTTCACTTTTTTGCTAAAACTAAATTCCTTCAATTCCAACAAAATCAGGCTTCCAATTATTACACATCGAAATAAGCCAGTTTTTTATAGCATTATCTCGTTTTATTTCGTCATCAAAATCAGTTTCAAAAATGCCATAACTAACTAATTCTTTATTATCAAAAATACTCCAACCCGTTATTCGAGTTGATTGGTCAAGCGCAAGCACTCTAAAAGTATCTTTTTTCTTTGGCTTTATTTCGCCGGCTGGCTTTATGAATTTATTTTCTTTACAAATCGGACACTCCAAATTTGTTCTCATCTTTTTCCAAGTTGAATAAACCCGATGTTTTTCCGGACATTCAAATATTAGTTCTGTATCAAGATTTTTATATTCTTCGCTAATTAAAGTCCACTATTCTTTTTTTAGCTCTTCTTTTATAAAATCAATTGAAATTTTAGCCATCATTACTCCACTTAGGCGTTTTCGCGCCGCAATATCGACAATAATTATCGTAATAATTTATGACTTGTCCACAATTTGGGCAATAAATATTTGTATTATCAACATAAGAAATATAACCATTTTCATAAGGTGATGTATGGTCTGAATAAACAACATGATTAATACATCTAGATAATTTACAACCATTATAATATTCTTGGCTATAAAAAGGGCAAGTTAAACAATAATTTATCATATTAAAACTCTATAAATCCTTTGTCTTTCATTTGGGACATATTTGAACCAGGCCGACCAAAATTATAATAATAAACGAGCATTTTTACTTCAACAAGTTTATTATCAATTTTTTTACTTATTTCACGCATAAATTCAACATCTTCGTGTGGTTGTATTTCTTTAAAACGCGTTTCACCAATTAATTCTTTTGAGAAAAAATATTGCCAAACCATAACATCGAGTTTTTTTCTAAAAAATGCGCTCGTATATCCAAATCTTAAAATTCGGAGTGAATGAGAATACATTATATCTAGTAGGTTTTGAATAGCACTAAAATCAATAATCCAATCGTCACCATCTATGAACCAAATATATTTGCCAGTTGCTTTCTCTATGCCAATGTTACGTGCGAGACCCGCAGAATGAACATAACAATCAATTATATTAATTGAATATTTATTTTTACTTATTTTTCTTTCTATTATATCTTTAGTTGAATCTGTGCAGTCATCAAGAATAAAAAATATTTCAACATCATAGTCAAATACTTGTTTATTAAGTGACATAATTAATGGAGTAATATATTCTTCAAGATTGTGACAGGGAATGATTATTGATAAATCCATTTTTCTACCCACTCCGAAATTTTACGTTCTGTTAATCCCCAAGGTGTAGTGTTTCGCGCATTAACTGCGTTACAGAAAGAACAGAAGGGCGCGCTATGCGTTATAAAATCTTCTATTTCTTCAATCGTATGTGTTCTAATATCAATGCCGCTTTCTTTTATATCGGCTTTTCCCAAAGGTGTATCTTGTAGCTCAGGGAAATATTTTATCAAAATTGGAATATTTGGGATATATGAGCATGGATACATATGGTAGTCTTTTAACGCTCTACAGCGCCAGGAACTACCAACATTACAATGACTAAATGAATGATTTTGATCGAAGTCCGGCTGTGTATGTAGGCAAGTATTCATAAATGTAGACATACTCATTTTTTGGACTTTTGGGAATCCTTTTGTTAGCTCGTCATAATTTAATTTTAAATTTGGGTAAACAGACACAAATAATGTTAAATTACATTCTTTAAAAATAGGAAGTAATTTTTCTTTCCATATACCCAGCGGGATCCCATTGGTATATACGACGATTGCGGGTTCTGGGAAAATTTTTCTCAAAGCAATAAGTAGTTCATCTATTTGTGGGTGGAGTAAAGTTTCTCCACCCAAAATACGAATTTCATTAAACCTTAATCCTTTATCACGTACATATTGCCACTCTTCACAAAAGTCATTATAAGATACACACCACGGGTCTGAAAGAGGACAAAAGTTGTTACATCTTGCACAATTTAAGTTACAATGATTTGTAACATGATAATCAATATGGTCAATCATCACTTAACTCCTGTACTTCCGAAGCCGCCACCGCGATTTTCTCCAATTTCTTCTACGTGCTCAACCTCGTAGAAGGCAGCCTTCGGTACTTCCATCAGAACAAGCTGCGCAAACTTTTCACCTTTTCCAATAAACATTGAACTTCCATATTCAATAGATTTAATTTTTAGATGATCAATTTTACCCGTTTCCACATTAATAACTTCTTCAGTTTCAATGTCTTTAATGGGCGCTTCAATATTATCTATTATAACACATATCTCATCACGGTATCCCGCATCAATTGTGCCAGGTGTATTGGCAACACGCATTTTTGTCTTGAGGGCGCGACCACTCTTAGGACGCACTTGTAGTTCATATCCTGTTGGAAGAGCAACTTTAAGACCAGTTTTAACAAGGACGGTTTCACCAGGCTTTATTGTCATATCTTCAACCGCAAATAAATCAAGTCCACTATCAGATAAATGGGCGTAAACTGGTATTTGCGCATCTTCATGGCATTTTTCAAGAGGAATTTGAATAATTCTTTTTGAAAGTCCTTCTGTATCAGCAACTGCATTACAAACCATGCTGATTACTTGCTTTACAAAATCTCTTTTCATTTGCGGAATTGAACTAAGTTCAGCATCAATAGCTTTATTGATTTCATCCGCAGCGCCTATAATATCTTCTGCTTTTAATCCTGCGGCATTTAGTCCCTGCACGAGTAATAGCTTATCATTTAAGTTGTTGATAGCGCGCTCTAACTCGCTTAAAATTATTGGAGAAACAATTTTAAACTCATTGTCGGGCAGTGCAAGTATAGCTGCAATATCTTCTGTACCATCAAAATTTGGTAAGAGTTCACCTAATGTGTCAAAAGATTTTGTGAGAACGTTTTCCTCATTATTTTCTTGTTCAGGAAACTGTATTATATTATCTGCCATCTTTCACACACCTCATATATTAAAAACAGGATTAAATACTTTAACAACTTTAACCACGTATGCTTCGTCAATTATTTCACCCTTTGCCTTTTTTGTTTTATATGTATAACCGCAAGATGCTATTTCATAGCCTTTTTCGTGCGCCTCCGCACGGAAATGCTCCATAGCCTCTTTAGCCTCTGTTTCGCTTTCGGTACGATATTCTTCTGTTGTCTTTAACTTTAACATTTTTAATTCTCCTTTTTCTCCAAAAATATGGCGGTGGTGCTCAGAATCGAACTGAGATTCGCGCTTTTAGAGAGCGCTGTCCTGCCTTTGAACGACACCACGTCGTAGGAGAGGATTTACCTCTCCTTTTCATAACAAATTAATTCCTTTGCGTAAGGAAGTCCTTCTATCATTTTACAGTATTCATGCCACTCACTTAATTTATGATTGCGGCGCGCGAAGTATTGCGCACGCAGCACTTGATAGTTTAGAGTAATAGTGCGCTTCTGCATCCAAGCATTTGGAAGTACCTGAACAAGTGTGCGCCAGTACTGTTTATCTTTTGTTAAGGCATATTTTTTTCTTAATTCTTCACAATAAAAGATTATATCCTTCCACAACCACCCAATATCTGTTGCATCATCTTCAAGAATTGGCATATTAAGGTCAACCCCATCGGTTGAAAAACAGTCCTCAGTTATTGGAGTTGTTGCAAGTTTATGCATTGTACTAGTTGAATTAGCAACCGTGCCGACTTTATATGTATCAAATTCTTTCCACCAATATAGCGGCGCTTCAATATCCATCGAAACACTTATTTGTCTTAAAAATTTTGATTCATCTGTGCCACCCGCAATCATTCTCTGTGCAAGATTTAAGTCTTTTGGACCTATTACAAATTTATTCTTACAACCCTTTGGATAAGTGCAAATCCATGTTGGATAATCATCACTTGAATCAAGCTTTTCAAACTCACACCCTTCGCAACGCCAATAATCAGAGCAAAGTTTGCTATCTGATTTATCCCAACTATTTAATGGATTGCGCAAACCTCTAAAGGCTCCTTCAAAATTAAATACGTCAATGTTGGTTACGTTAATCATTATCCCCTCATTCTATTTTTATTATAACATATTTTTTAAGAAAAAACAAATTTTTTTATTTATAGTGAACTACATACTGATTTTTACTGGCTAATTTAACACCTAATAACTCATTAAAATATTCTTGGTCATCAGGTATAAAACGCCCGAACTTTATGATAATGTTACCATATTTAATAATATCTACAAGTTTATCTTCAAGCTCTTCTTCTGTAAATCCAGTATAAATAACAATATCGTCATAAGTTCTTTCTCTAAAATAACTAACTAACTCAACTAATTCGTCATATGAATCAAATGGTTCAAGTCCGGCGCAAATTAGAGCTTTTGAAAGACGATTTTTATTATAAAG
>JAJBWD010000012.1:0-3845 GCA_032907345.1 Bacillota bacterium
AACTATTGACAAATTATATTCAATGATGTAATATATTATTCATAAAGCAGTAAAATTTTAATATATAACATTAAATAATATTAATAAAAATATAATTAATAAAATAAATTATTATGTTGATAAACTAAAAAATACAGAAAGAAGGAAAATAATATGCAGCAAATAACAAAATTATCGATTGATATATTAAAAGTCCATCCTAAAAATCAAGAATTTTTCGATGATATCACTGGTGAACAATATGAAAAATTTAAAAAATCTATAAAAGAAGATGGGATTATAACTCCATTAATAGTTGCTCCTGATATGACAATAATTAGTGGACATCAAAGATTTAAAGCATGTAAAGACTTAAATATTAAATTAGTACCTGTAATTATTAGAGAAGATCTTATTGATGAAGATGAAAAATTAAAAAAACTTTTAGCAACTAATTTTGGAAGACTTAAGAACAATCCAATTAAGCAAGGAAAAGTATTTACAGAATATGAAAAATTATGCGGAGTGAAACAAGGTAATAATCAATTTAGCATAGGACAAAATGTCCGAACCCAACAACAAATTGCTAAAGAACTCGGTGTAGATGCAAGAACAATACGACGACTTAAAAAATTACAAACATTATCACCAGAGTTGCAAGAACTTATAGAGGATGGCTCAATTAAATATACTACTGCTTTAAATATATGTAGTAGATTATCTAATAATGAGCAAGAAAAACTTATCAATGAAATTGGTAAAAATAAAATTAAAGAAATGACTTCCAAACAAATACAACAATACATATTAGAAAAGCAACAGATTGAAGATAAAAATAAACAATTAGAACAATCTTTTAATGAATTAAGTGAAAAATATGATAAACTTTCTGAAACTAAAATAATTAATAAATCTACAGAAGATATGAATAACATAAATAAAATAGATACTAATGCCTCTAATACTATAGAGACATTAAAATCTGAAAAAAGAGATTTAGAGTTAAAAATAGTTAATTTAGTAGACGAATTAAAAGGTGAAAAAGTAGTATATAAAGATAATCCTGAATTGATTGCTCAAATAGATTTATTAAGAAATCAACTTAAAGATAAAGATCAAGAGATTAATAAAAATAAAGAAATAAAAAATAAATTAAATGAGCAACAAAAAATAATATCTAAGTTTACTGGAGCAAATACAAACTTAAGTATCATTGCTTCAACCAGTGAAAATTCATTAAAAATGATGAAGTTTTTAGAAGAAATGTCAAAGTATGATTATATTGCTGAAACATTTAATGAAATACCTATAGCTTCAAGAAAAGAATGGATGAGAGGGGTTAATGGTATATATAAGTGGGCAAAACATATTTTAGAAGTAGTTGATATAGAAAATGACACTTCATGTATAAACAAGAATAATGAGCCTATAGATGTTACGTATTCTAATTAGTAAAATTAATAAAATGAAATATTAATAAAAATAAATATAAAATAATAAGGAGAGATAAACTAAATGGTAAAAAATAATAAAACAAAACAAACTAATGAAAAGGTAAATGATATTAATAAAAATATTATAATGGCTATGCAAAGTTCTAATCAAAGTCAACAATTATTGCTTAATGCTGTACAAGAAATGCCCACACAATTTCAAGAGGAATTAACAGCATTTAAAATACGAATGCAAGAACAAATAGGTGGTCAAATATCTGAAATAACAGATGAAATACATAAAATAAAAGAAACGGTCAAAACAGAAGAAATAAGTGGTGTTCAAGCAGAGGAAATAAAAAAAGAAAGAAATAGAAGAGTACTTCATCTACTAGGCGGAATTAAAAGTGTTAAATATGGAATATTTGCTCATGATTATTTTCTTGCTTCAGCTGCTGATATAAAACAAAAATTTTCACCAGATAACTTAACCATCGCATTCAATCATTTTAAGAAAGAGCAATTCAATGACATAATTAAATATATTCGTAATTGGAGACCCAATGAAAGTAAAATTAAAGCTACAGTTATAGCTCAAATGCTACAATTAAGAGATAAAATGGAAGAATATAAGAAAGAGATAGATAGTGGTAAATTATCTAAAAGTAAAGAAAGTGTTTTATCAACAGAAATATGTAAAAATGAGAAAAAATTATTTAAATTTGAGCAATACATGAATAAACAATATGACAATTATTTAAAAAATTAATAAAAAATAAGATACAGATACATAGAAGAAAAACAGACAATTTAACCTTTTAAGCCAGGAGTCTCCAACCTAAGAGGATTGAAGATAAATGAAGAATTATAGTATACAATTAGTAATATAAATAAGAGGTTGGAATAACCTTAATAGCTTGGGTAAACTTGTCTCATTAGAGATATTGACCAAGAAGCCATCCATTTTGATAAGTGGTGGTAGTTCACTAATAAAAGAGAGGTATGAGATATAATGAATTTCAATAAGCAACAAGAGAAAGCTATAAAAATAAAAGATGGGGCAGTAGCTATTATAGCTGGTGCAGGTAGTGGAAAATCTACTGTATTAAAAGAAAGGACTAGGTACTTAATAAATACATATAAAATTAAAGAAAAAGATATTGCTATTTTATCTTTTTCTAACCCTGCTAAAGAAAATATGATAAATAAATTAAAAGAGTTAAATATAACAAATGTTAATGTACATACATTTCATTCTTTAAGTTTACACATAGCGTTAGATGCGGGATATGATTGTAATAAATTTAATGACAAAGGTTCAGATAAATATAATGTAGTTAATAGATTTAGACAAATAGATAAAAAATTGACTAATTCAAAGATAGAAAATATTTTTGAGTTTATTGGGTATCAAAAAAGATATGGCCTTACTTATAAAGATGACTTTAAAGAGCATGAACTAATGGTAAGTGAATATGAAATTAAGAAATATTTTAAAATATATGAGGATTATAAGAAAGAGAAACATTTGACTGATTTTGAAGATTGGATTAATATTGCTATAAGTGTATTAGAAAAAGATAAAACCAATAAATATACATATAATTATTTAATGGTAGATGAACATCAAGATACCAATTTAATACAAAATAAATTAATAAGATTATTATGTCCAAAAGAAAATATATTCTGTGTCTTTGATTTTCGGCAATCAATTTTTGGTTTTACTGGGGCTAATCCTCAATATTGTATGAGTTTTACTAATGATTTTAAAAATGCTAAAGTGATAAATCTTGATATTAATTATAGATCAAATCAGAATATAGTTAATCAAGCAAATAATTTTATTAAAAAATATTATGGAAATTATAAATACTATTCTGATGGTATAAGCAACAGTAAGGAAAAAGGACATATACAAAAAATTACTACATATTCAAAACAAGAAGAAGCGAAAGTAATTATTGATAAGATAAAAGAATTAATATTAAAAGGTATAAAATTAAAAGATATAGCAATCTTATATAGACTAAAATCCCATGCAGATTATATTGTACCAGAATTAAAGAAGAATCAAATAGATTTTGATATAAAAAATGATGGTACATTCTTTAAAAGAAAAGAAGTCAAAATAGTAATATCATTATTAAGATTAATAAATAATACTAATGATGATGAAGCTTTTGAATTAGTATATTCTGCACATACAAAAAATTTAATGCTGTCCAAAAAAGATTTAGAAAATATAAAAATTCATGCTAATAGATATAATTTAAATTTATTTCAAGCATTAACTAGTATACAGATTCAACCAATGTATAAACAAAAATATATAAATACATTATCGTGATTACTAAATCTTTTAACTGTATCATCGGCTTATTCTCGCATAAGTAAATTGTACAAGTATATTAACCGACTATTGGGTAAATG
>JAJBWD010000013.1:0-7639 GCA_032907345.1 Bacillota bacterium
AAATTTATGAAATATACTCTTCTCTATAAGGTATAATATATATATTGATATCAAATTACATATATGTAATTAGAGGACTGCTGTTATAGGGGTAAATATTTTATAAATAGTCAGGGGGTATAAAATGAAAAGTGATTATTTTACATTCAAAGGCAAAGAAAACGTTGAGATTTATGTCTACAGATGGTCTCCTGAAGGTGAAATAAAAGGAGTAGTGCAGATTGCCCATGGTATGGCAGAAACTGCAAAAAGATATGAAAGATTCGCAGAATTTTTAGCAAACAACGGGTATATAGTTTATGCAAATGACCACAGGGGACACGGAAATACAGCAAAATCCCTGGATAAGGTGGGAATATTAGGAGACAAGGATGGTTTTGATCTTTTGGTTCAGGATATGTATCAGCTTCTGAATATTATTAAAAAGGAAAATGCAGATAAACCAGTTTTCCTTTTAGGCCACTCCATGGGATCATTTCTATCCCAAAAGGCAATAATAGACTTTGGAACTGACTACAGTGGAGTTATACTTTCCGGATCAAATGGAAGGCAGGGAATTATGTTAAAATTTGCAAGAATTATTGCAAACAGGGAAGCTAAAAAATATGGCAGAGAATATAGAAGCAAAAAATTAAATGATTTGAGTTTTGGAAGCTATAATAATGCATTTAAGCCTAACAGAACGGAATTTGACTGGCTTTCAAGCGATAATCAGGAAGTAGATAAATACGTAAAAGATCCATATTGCGGCGGAATATTTACAGCAGGATTTTATCAGGACTTTTTAACAGGATTAATTCAGATAGAGGACAAGACCAGGCTTAGTTCTGTCCCAAAAGGACTCCCAATACTTTTAATGTCAGGAGATAAGGACCCTGTGGGCAAGGCCGGCAAAGGTGTAAAATTACTCTATGACACATATAAGAGTTTAGGCGTTAAGGACTTAACCATAAAATTATACAAAGATGGAAGACATGAAATGTTAAATGAGAAAAATAGAGATCAGGTTATGAATGATGTATTAATTTGGATAAATAAGCATAATTAAAAGCGATCAATGTGATCGCTTTTACTTTAATTTTATATATAGTTTACATTTAATGCTGGACAGCAGCTAACGGAAAAACATATTTGTAAGTTTAATGAGAAAAGCATCAGAGTGCTCTTGGGCTTCCATTTTTGCTTTTTTAGGATCTCTATCCCTGATTGCATAAGCAATACCCTGCAGTGAATGATGAAACCACTGAGGATCATCTATTACATACCTGATGTGGAGTAGAAACCTTGCTATTTCAGAGTTTACATCTTCCAATAATGAAGTTAGCAGCTCGTTTTTTGAAATTTCGGCTATCCTCTTATGAAATACCTGATCAGCCTGAATTATTTTTGAATACTCAGTTTTTGTATCATAGCTTTCCATTTCTTCAACTATAGATAGTATCTCCTTTATTTCATCATCTGTGGCTCTTACAGAAGCAAGTTCAGATGCCAATGCTTCAAGGCTCTTTTTTACTTCATATGCATTTTTTATATGTTTAAGATCTATCTGGGATACATATATACCGACCCTTGGTATGAAATTAACCCAGCTTTTTTCAGAAAGCTTTAGCAGGGCTTCTCTTATAGGGGTTCTGGAAACCTTAAATTCCTCTATTAAGTCCTTTTCATTAATAAGCTCTCCTGGCTTATATTCAAGGTCAATTATTCTTCTTTTTAATTCCCTGTAAATATATTCACTGGATCCTTCCAAATTTATCCCCTCTTTTATTGTTAAACTCGAAATTTTATAATAAATGAATTGGAAAAGTTGATATCAGTCAAATATAATCCTGATATATCAATTATAAGTTAGGTGATTAAATTCGTCAATATTACTTACATAGTATTAATGTAAAACAAAATCTCTGTACTATCAACTAATCATAAAAATTGAGTTATTTTGCTGATAATTTTAATATACTAACACTCTGGAAATATTATTTGGAATGTTTTCATATATCCATTTAGCATCTTCCATTGATAACCTGACACAGCCATGGGAAGCCTTTGTACCCAGTTTGTCCGCTTCACTTTGAACAATATTACCGCTTTTGTCACAAGGAATAGAATGAAATAAATATGAACCATAAAATCTTACCCAGTAATAGGCGCCTTCTCCATATTTATCGCTGAAAAAGTAATTTCCTCTGCCGGTAATTTTAAATTTGCCCTCCGGTGTTTCATAACCTGCCATACCTGAAGAACATACCATTGTTTTTATTAGCTTGTTATTTTTGTAAATATAAACATGTTGATATTCTAAATCAACGAATAGCTTATATACCCCTCTGATTTTCTTTAATAAATCTTTGCTTTTACTTTCATGAATCTGGCCTTGTATACTATAATCACAAGATTCCATAAGATTCTTAGCTTCGATATTTTGACTGTCTGAAGAAAGAACCCTCTGCAATATAATTTTAGCCTGCTGAAAGTTAAGCTTGTCTATATATTTTTTAGCTTCAATTATATTTTCACTGGAAACCATAGATATACACTCTTGAATTTTATTATTGGCATCCTCAAAATTTTTAATTGATTTAAAGATATCAATAGCCTTATTGTATTCTTTATTTTTCATAAAATTTATTGCAGAATTGTATTTAATCTCATCTTCATATAATTTAGAAGAGACCTTTATTTTATCTTCTATATCTGAATTATTCTTAAAGTAGGAGGCTTCCTTATAGGATTTTAAAGCACTGCCGTAATTCTTCTGAGCAAAAAATACGTTACCTTTTTGAAAATTGTAGCCATATTTTAAGAAATTAATATTAAAATACGCAAATAATGAGACTGCAATTATTAGCATTGATATTGATGGTAATATTATCTTTTTCATGATACCCCCCTAAGAAATAACTTCATTTATGTATGCTATCATATTATTGCATCATAGTAAAGCATATTGAAGTATAATACAGAGTTATAGCAAATCTGGTATAATATTTTAAGCATTATATTTAAAGAATTATACTGATAATTTTACTGCAGGATAATAGAAATTTAAAAATAATGAAATTCGAAATTGTACATGAGGCTGAATATGATTATTAGAATAAATAATAAACCTATTTCCCTGGGAATAAAATATAGCCGCAGAAGAACCGTATATTTGAGTATTATTTCACAGGATAGTATAGAAATAAGATCACCATTTGGCATAAGCAATAAAAAATTATTAGATTTTATTATGAGAAATCAAACCTGGATAACAAATGAACTCAGCAAAGCTGGTGTGAATACCAAAGTCCGGTTATATAAGGATGGAGAGGCATTTTCCTATCAGGGACAGGTATACACCTTAAAAGTGCATACTGGGTTTAACAATTTCGTTTTTATTGATAAATCAGATAATACAATTAATATAAAATGTAAGCATAGTGAAGATGCGAAAGTCATTTTACTAAATTGGTATAAAGCCCAGGCAGGCTGTTTCATTAAGGAAAGAGTAAATTATTATCAGAATGTTATCGGGGTTAGGTCAGATAAAATCAGCATAAAAAATCAGAAGACTTTATGGGGCAGCTGCAGTTCAAAGAAAAATTTAAATTTTAACATGAGACTTATTATGATGCCAGATTATGTAATAGATTACGTTGTAGTACATGAGCTTTGCCACTTGATCCATTTTAATCATTCAAAAGAATTTTGGAAAAAGGTAGAGGAAATAATTCCAGATTATATTGAAATAAGAAAGTACCTCAAACAAAATGGGGGGGACTATTATTTATAAAAAAATCATAAAGATAAAGCAGCAAAGTACAATATTTTGAGATAATATAAAATTACACATAAATAAAGAGAACCTACATTTTTTTACAAATGTAGGTTCTCTATATGTTAATTGATGGGGATAGCATTAACTTTGGATATTACAGTCATCTAATAACCAGCGGTTATTAACATTTATAGCCTGAAAAGAATAGTTTTGTTTTTTTAAACTGATTATTTTTCCCTTGTTTTGCCTTATGGATTCATATACTTTTATAACAGCTGAATTTTTATTAAATTCTATATTATTAAATTCAGCAGATGAAGTGTTTTGACTTAAATCCGAGTTATTTATTTTTAAATATGCTACATATTTATACAAGCTGCTGCCTTTTTTTACAAAACGAAATACATCAGTATTTCCTTTATTAATATAATCATCTAAATAATATTGATAACAATATAATAGCTGTCTCATCAAAAGTTTATTTTCTATTTGAGTTTTATTTTTCATACTGCCAGTACAAACTTTATTAATATATGCATTGGTATCTAATTTATATACTTCCTTATCTTTTACAAAAATCAAATTTTTAGTTAAATTACCATAATAAGTACTGTCAACATTTAAATCAAGAATAAACCTTGTGTTATCTATAAGCCTTATATAAAAATTATTAGTATTATTTAATTTGTTTACTTGAATTATGTAGGATAATTGTTTTAAATATTCTTTTTTTATAACTTCATTTAGTTTTTTATTACTGTATAAGGTGCAATCTGTAGCTAATTGTGACATATCATTAATATTTCCTTTGTTCATTAATGTGATAAAATTTTCTGTAACTGATGTTTTAGGCTTAATATAACAATAATTAATAAATAGAAATAAAATTAAAAAAAATGCTGCAGTTTGAAATACAGGTTCTTTAGGAGTTTTATTATTAAAGGGGTTAAAAAATTTTCTTTTGATTTTAAGATCTATATTTGTATTTTCAATTTTACTACCAGTTGCCATTTAATAACTCCTTTTCACTCTAAAAATGTAATTAGCAGAAGTTCTATGGTTATTTCGAATTTCAGGTGTTAATTTTTCTACAGCAGGTAATGCGGCTTTGCTAAGAGTTTGATGCCATTAATCGTTTTAATAATAAATATATTCATTTTAAAGGAGGCAATGAATTTAAAATTCTATTTTTAGATTACTAACAATTATGGAGTAATAATTGTTATATGGGACTGTGGGAATAAACTCAGCTTATTAAAGGAATACGCTTTGGTACTCTTTTAATATTTATTGCTGAATTTGGCTATGGCATTTATACAGTTGTTTCAAAAAAATTATCCTTTAAATATACAGATTATTAAGATATTATATTTTTTGACAATCGAAACTCTTTTATCTGTACCAATATTATATAAACAGGTAATTATAAAACATTACTACAATACCTGCAGTAGTCTGGTTAAGTATCATATTCTTAGATGTATATACATGGGCAGTGAAAAATCGACAAAAGTGTATAATAATATCCAGACCATATTTATGTTATAGCAATAGCAGCTTATGCTGTATACATTGCAATTTAATTAGTTTATATTTAAGAAGCTCAATAAGCTAACATATAAAACTGTCAATTATTTTTTCATAATTTGCATTAGAAGTCATCAAATCGTATCCTTTATTGCAAAGTCTGGATAAATAAGATGGAGAAATATTATTAAAGTAGACTGCTGCATCACAATAAGATATGTTAGATAAACATCTTATAATAAAAATACAAATGGATTTATATGTTGTATCTTTTTTTACAAAATAAGGATGCTTAGATAACTTATCAATAATTTTTAACGGATCTATATCTCTTTTAATATCATCAAATCTATCACTATCAAAGGAATTATTAACTTCAGTAGAATTTTCAATTGCAGCAAAATTATCTCTGATTTTTGATTCAGTAATATCTTCACTGACTAGTTTATCAAAGGAAAAATCATTATAGTAATTTGGATAAAGCTTATTTATAAACCGGCAATAGGTTTCTTTAGTTTTATTGATATTTTTGTAAAATTCATTTCCCTGGTAATAATAATTAAGTAAAAATTCTTGATCAATTATTTCATATTTATCTCTAAACTTATTTGCATATATTCCAAAAGATGAATATGGATAGTCTTCAACTCTGTTAGAATAATTTACTATGTCCTTGGGATTATTATGAATATATGCGGACATAATTAATATACCTTTATTATCATGGGCTATCTTACTTTCAAATCTGCTGGAAAAAACATGCCCTTTTCTTTTATACTTTTTATTATAATATTGTGCATAACATTGATTTATAGAATGCATTACTTTGCTTATATCTGCACAATTTGGGCTAATTAGAATATGAAAATGAGTAGTCATAAGACAATATGCAAAAATTTTAATCTTATATATATATTTGTATTTTTTTATTAGATAAAGGAAGTATTCTTTGTCCTGATCATCATTAAATAAATTTATCTCATTCATACCGTGTTGATAAATATGATATACAGCATTAGCTATTTTTAATCTTGCCTTTCTTGCCATAATATCCTCCTAAACTAAATCCTCTACCTAATTTATGAAACGAGGCTGAATCGACACAAAACAAAATTTGGTATCCTTATTCCTTTAAGCAGGAGTAAGGAAGATTTCTATATTCAATTTTAGATTCAGATGTGGTTATAAATTATATTATCGACAGAGCCTCGCTTACATTAAATAAGTATTAGCTAAAATGATTAATAATATACACATTAATTAATAATTTCTTAAAAAAATAAAATTTATATTATTTGGTAAGTAAATACTGTATTTACTGAATTAATTTTTAAAGAATTTTCAAATTTATTGGGATAGTTTTCAATAAAAAAAGGACCTGACAGTCCTTTTAAGATATAAGATTGATGTAAATGCTTATATTATTTTGAAATGATAAGTAGTGGATGCATTATATATTTCACCTGGGCTTAGAATGTTAGAAGGTACATTTTTCTGATTAATTGCATCAGGAT
This sequence comes from Bacillota bacterium, assembly GCA_032907345.1. Classification (GTDB taxonomy): domain Bacteria; phylum Bacillota; class Clostridia; order Clostridiales; family Clostridiaceae; genus JAJBWD01. The sequence goes on from JAJBWD010000013.1 coordinate 6,802, forward strand.
AGTACTGGGTTTCTAAACATAGTGCCGACCTGTCCCTGCTTTTTATTCCGTTAAAATAAGTATAATTATTTGTTATTGAATTCCCGGTATATAATACAACGCTTTTCTGATCTGTTGTTATCTCCAAAACTCTTCCGCTTTCTTTATCCCAAAGAGAAATTACTGGATCTTTATCCTTATTTAGTATGAAAGGATGATCATAGCCATTTCCAAACTTTAATTGCTGGTTGTCTTCGTTTATACCTGTCCCCACCATTTTTACTTTTCTAAAATCAAAGGGGGTACCATCTACTGGCAGCACATTTCCAGTTGGTATTAGATCCTGGTCTAATTCAAATATTTTGTCCGCATTTATTGTAAGATAATGGGAATATATATCCTCTTTATAATCTCCGCTTAGATTGAAATAACTATGGTTTGTCATATTTATTATTGTTTTTTTATCTGTATCAGCAGTATATGATATTTTTAATTCATTATTGTTGTTGAAAGTGTAAAGAACCTTTATGTTCATATTTCCAGGAAAACCATTTTCCATGTCCTTACTGAAGTAGCTAAGTTCTGCACCTATAAAATCAGATTCATTAATTTCCTTAACATCCCATATTACTCTGCTTAAACCTTTTAATCCGCCGTGCAGACTATGTTTCCCACAATTTTTTTCTAAAGTATAAAGATTATTGTCTATTTTAAAAGAAGCATTTGAAATACGGCCTGCGATTCTGCCAACTGCTGCACCAAAACAGCATGTATTATTTTCATAATCTTTAGGATCAGGTAGTCCAATCACAACATTTTCCAGTTTTCCATTTTTATCTGGTACATATATTTCAGTTAT
>JAJBWD010000014.1:0-2611 GCA_032907345.1 Bacillota bacterium
CTTTCCTTTTGTAATGCAGTTAAAAGATAAAGAGACATAGTTAATACCAGAGATGAAATTATAAGGGTAATTACTAAAACAAATCCTTTTCTTCTATGCATCTTGTGTAATTTTCCCCCTTATATTCTATGTTTATATAAAAAAGATTTCCTTTTTTAACTGGATTAAATAGTGTTATGTCTTTTAGAATATAATTAGTATTATCTTCATCATATTTTATAACCAGGTTAGAACCGGAAACTGTTATTTTGTCTCTTCTTTCTATACCATTATCATCCCTTATTATAATAATGTCAGAATCAGATAAAAAAACGGATTTCTGTCCATATGTTATGGCGTATTCTATTATGGAATAAGCCTGGTTTATATATTCATTTTTTCTAAAATTCTTTTCATTATTTTTTTCATTCTTATAACTAAATATAAAACTATTTCCTAAAATTGAAATAACCACCGAAATTATAAACATAGCTGCCATAACTTCAATTAGTGTAAATCCTTTAATATTTTCCCTTGTACAAATCACTATGTATCTCTCCTGAGCCATTATATTTTTTATAATATATGGAAAGCCTTATTTTATAAATATCTCCATTTTCTACATTTACGTATAAATATGGAAGCTTATCCGGATGAGTATTAACAAATAAACTGCTTAGATCATTGTTTTCTATAGATGATATATTCATATAATCACAGGGTAAATAGAATCTGCTGCTGGTATTAAGATCTTCTATGAAATGATAATCCTTGTTATATATTATTTCTTTAGAAACTGCGTCTAAAATGTTAATATAATTATCCTTAGCCTTATTTTCAGATTTTATTTTATAGGATGCTATATATATTTCAAAGGATGAAAATATAAGAAGGGAGATTATAAAAAGGCTTACAACCCCTTCTAATATCATGCTGCCTTTTCTATTCTTTAATTTCAGCATAATCCTGCCCCACAGTCATACTTATTATATGAATAGTCCCTTCTCTGTCAGTATATTTAAGTGTACCGGCATTGTAGCTGTAGCCCAGAGAATTAATATTTAATTTTTTACCAGGTAAAGTTATACTATATATCTTAAAGCCGGGAGGAAAAGAAAAAACATCTATCACGTTTATATCTGTCTGAAAATATAATTTATGTTTATTTAAGTCAAAAGTAATATATCCAAGTCTTTTCATGCTTTTACATTTAAGCTTGGAATTATTCATAAAGGATAATATAAGATTATTAGTATTTTCATAGTCTATTTTATTTTCAATCTTTTTATAAGAAGATATGTTAACATAAGAAATCCCATATAAAATTGAAATTACAGCCATGACAGTCAAAAGCTCAATAAGTGTAAACCCCTTTTTCATACCCCACCTATAGCATCCATTATAGAGAATAAGGGAAGCATTATTGAAAGAATAATCATGCTTACAATAAAAGCCAAAATAAGAATAAGGCTGGGTTCAACAATGGAAATTACCCTTTTATTTAAATTTTTTATTTCTCTTCCATATAAAAAGCAGGCCTTTTTTATAACGAAATTTAAATTTGAAGATTCCTCTCCCAGGGAAATAAGTTCAATGAATTTATCTTCAAAAACTCTGCTGTTTTGGAAAGCTTCCGTTATACCGCTGCCGCTGTTAATGTTATCTGTAACTTCCTCTAAAGTTTTTTTAAAATAGATGTTTTTTGACATCTCTATGCTGTCTCTCATGGAATTATATACATTAAATCCTGATGAAAGCATGAGAAGCATTGATTCACAGTATTTATAGGTCTGAAGCTTAATATAGTAGTTTTTTATAAAGGGAAATTTCATTTTAATATAATCTGTTACCGGATTATATTTTATTTTTTCACTGAATTTAATTCCAGCTGCTATTAATAAAACAGTAAATATTAATATTAAGATGTAATACCTTTTAAAAAATATGTTTGAATTAAGAAAAAACTTTGTAATTCCCGGCATATCTCCTCCTAATGAAGATAAAGTTTCAGTAAATTTGGGAAGAATAAAATTAATAAGAAAAATAACTACACCTATTCCCATTATAAATACCATCTTAGGATATGCTAAGGAATCTTTTAAGCTCTTGCTCCTTGCATATTCCTCTTCATAATACTGGGACAGATTTTTAAAGGATTCCTTTAAATTGTTTGAATCATCCCCAAGTTTTATTGAGTTAATAAACTCAAAGGGGAAGTATGATTTATATTTTGAAAAGGAATTATAAGGATTATTGCCTGATTTTAAACTGTTTCCTATGTCTTCAAATACTTTTCTCAGCCTTTTATAGGATTTTTGCCTGCTTAGTATATCCATCGTTTTAATAATTGAAAATCCTGATTCCAGAAGAAAATATATATCGGAAGAAAACTGGGAAAGTGTTTTTTTGTTAAGCATCTTTATCATTTAATCACCTGAATATAGTATTTTGATGTATTCCTCAAAGGAAGTTATTCCGGATATAAGAAGCTTTAGTGCATTTTCTTTTATACCGTTCATAATTTCTATTTTTTCTTCTTTTTTTATTTTATCCTTTATTTCCTCATCTGCAATTAACAGCTCATATACAGCCGTTCTGCCTCTGTAGCCGGTATTGCTGCAGTAAGGGCAGC
>JAJBWD010000015.1:0-5721 GCA_032907345.1 Bacillota bacterium
CCTTGTTACTGAAACATATCAGGTAATGATTGCTCTAAACCAACTGCTGCAGTATTATGATTTATCAGACCTTTTTGCAAGAAAAATTGAAGAGGTATATAAGGAATACCAAGATAAAGACTATATTAAATAGTATTAACATTGCAGGGTAATAGAATTTTAAAACGAATCTATTTGATTCGATATGGGATGAAGGGAGCGGAAAGGTATGCCAAAAGGGATAAAAGGGATTACGATTATTCCAATGATTATTCTGGGGATTATATTTCTACACGGATTATTAAATGCAATTAACCCCAAATTTATGTGGAGAATATTTGAAAGTTGGAAAGCCACGAAAGAGCCAACTAATATCTTTTTTATATCACGAAGAATAATAGGTATTGCTGAAATGGTAATTGTGGCTGCAATATTTTTATTTCCATGCTTAATGAGTAAACAATAAAATAGATTAACTATTAAAACTTGCTTTGGTGTCTTTTTACTGTGCAAAGTAAATATAGGAAAATATAAAAGATTAATGATAAAGTTTTAAGAAACATGATTTGCTAAAATTATTTATATTGGCCCAGGAGGTAATTTGGATGATTAGATTGATGACAATAGAAGATTATGATAGCGTCTATTTATTATGGTCAGAAACAAAAGGAATGGGATTAAGAAGCTTAGATGATTCAAAAGAAGGAATTGAAAAATTTCTTAAGCGGAATCCAACCACTAGCTTTGTCTCAGAAATAGATGGTGAAATTGCAGGTGTAATTCTTTGCGGACATGATGGAAGACGTGGTTATATTTATCATACCGCAGTTAAACAAAGTCAGCGTGGGAAAGGTATTGGAAAAGAATTAATAAAATGTGCTTATAAAGCATTGGAAAGTGAAGGAATAACAAAAGGTGCTTTAGTAGTATTTAAAACTAATGAAATAGGAAATTCATTCTGGAAATCTCAAGGCTGGCAGAAACGTGATGATTTGAACTACTATAGTAAGCCATTTGATTTAAATAACAGGTAGGCACGAATTAAAGGGGGAGCAGACTCATGATTACAATTTGGAACCAAAAAGAAGTTTTTACCGGGTATTCGTTACAAAAGTTTAATGAAGTGTGCCAGATACTTGCAGCAAATAAAATTGAATATAAATATAGATTAGTTAATAACAATAATACATATCTTTTTAGTTCAAGTAGAGCCAGAACAGGTACTTTCGGCGAAAACATGGAATATTCAATTACATATTATGTTTATGTACATAAGAAGGACTATGACAATGCTTGTGCAGTATTAAGAAACCTTTAATTTCAAAACTGCCTTAATTTAAATAAATATACTACAAAATATTCATTAATGATTGATCAATTATAAATCTAGGATTATTAAACAATTGTAAAATTTTATGAAGTATTGAAAGGAAATTAATTATGAATAATGTTGTTATTTTTATCTTTATTTTTGTGGCTGCTATTTTTGTAAAAATTGCAGCGAATATTTTAAAATTTGATAACTATTCTATTGAACTTAAAAATCCACGTCAAAATGGTTTAATAGGTCTTGCAGTAATACTGATAATAGAAGTTATTGATATTTGCAATTGCTCATATACTTCAAAGCATATTATGGGATTGGAATATACAATTATTGCAGCACTGCAGGAATTATTACCAGTGATACTTGTACTTTATTTTCAGCATGACACCATAGAAAGTATTGGATTAACATCTAAAAATTTATTAAGATCATTTTTTTTAAGCTTAAGTTTAATTGCATTGTTACTTGTAACAGTACATTTTTTTATTATACCAAATGGCATGTATTACCCTGTAAGTAAAAAAATTTCGCTATTAATTAATTATCTTATTGTAGGGTTCTATGAAGAAATAGCATTTAGAGGATTCCTTCAAACAAGATTGATTGCGGGGTGGGGGCAATTGAAACGTGTGGGTTTAACAGCAATAATATGTGCACTAATACATATACCAAGCCGATTGATATATCAGCAGGGTATTAATAATGCTATAATAAGTTCTCTTGCACTGATACCATGTGCATTACTATTTGGCTATATTATGCTGAAAGCGAAAAATATAGTTGCCCCTGCAATATTTCATGCAGGGTTTGATTGGCTTGACATAGTTATAATATATTAAAATGAGTCACAATATTCTTAAAGGCTGCATCAAGACTTTATAGCTGTTACAACCTTGTAGATTATTACGTCGCAATTATTAAATGTAAAATGGTTAAATTAGTATGAGGTATTAATGAATGACCACATGGAATGGGATGACTGTATTCTATATATTAATATCCTGTATATTTGAATAATTATGCAATGGTCGGAAGTGGTTATAAGTTAAAGATATAGAAGGTGGGATAAAATGAATGCAGTTTTGACTGTAATACCAATTATACTTATTAGGTATGGGCTTTTAAGTATAGTAAACAAAGAAGCACTTAAACGTGCAGGTTTATTTGCCCCAGTAATCGGAAGAGAAAAAGTAGCATATTGGGTTTATCAAATTTCAACCGCCCTTATTTTACTATATTTATTATTGCTTAAAATCAGGGCAGACTCTGATTGGTTTTACATAGGTATAATAATCTATAGTTTAGGAATTATTTTATATGGGGTGTCTATAATAAATTATGCTAAGCCTAAAATGAGCGGAATAAATTTAAATGGGTTATATCGAGTATCCCGCAATCCTATGTACATTGCATATTTTATTTATTTCTTAGGGTGTGTATTTCTAACTCAATCATGGATATTGCTTGTGTTATTAATATGTTTCCAAATATCTACACATTGGATTATTCTTTCAGAAGAAAGATGGTGTATTAAGGAATTTGGAGAAGAATATATAAAATATATGAATAGAGTAAGACGTTATATTTGATAGGTATAATTTTATTTGACTAATAATTCGAATCTTTAATATATGTCGAAGCAATTGTACAGGAGGTTCAGGATGATAAATTTAAAAAATCTTGTGGATTTTGTTAAGCCATATTATATGATAAAAGATATAATGCATGACTTATCTCATATAGATAGGGTACTTAAATATATTGAAAAGTTATTAAAGAAAGGTAATTATAAGGCAGATATAAATATCTTAACATATTCTGCATATTTTCATGGATTTATATATAATAATGAACAAATCATAATTGATTGGTTAAAGACTCAAGAGGTTTCGGCTGATATGATAGATAAGATTATTAAAGCTGCGTGGGAGTCACAGAAAGACCAGGCTGCAACGACATTGGAAGGAAAAATTCTTCATGATGCACATATGATTGAAGGAGGGAAAACATATCTAATTGTTAAGTCGTTAATAACTGGTTCTGTTAGAGGACAAACATTAGAACAAACCATTAAGTATGTAGAAGATAATATACTCGATAAGGGTATCTGTTATTTACCAGAAGCAAAAGCTATTTATTCTCAGCAGCAAGAACTTGCAAAAGTATTTATTCGTGACCTAAAAGAAGGCTTGAAGTAATATACAATTTTCATCTTTACCGTCACAACAGTATTTTATAATGAATCTGGTGGTGTAGGTTATTATGGATAATGTAATTATTAGAGAATGCACTTATGAAGATTAAACATGATATATTCAAATGTATAAATAATATTGTTACTACTTAATATTCATAAATGTTGTATAAATTATGACTTTATGTTGGTGTAACCTTGTCTTTAACTGAGAAGAGCCGGTAACTGTACTAGACACATGATTAGAAAGGATGATAACTATGACCTTTGATGAATTATATGATATTGCCCTAAAGGCCTTGAATCCTAGAAAACTTTCAAAAAAGTCCTATGCAGGTTCTGTTGCAGCAGCTATTTTGACTGAAAGCGGAAATGTTTATACTGGTGTATGCATAGATACACCTTCTTCTATGGGATTTTGCGCAGAGCACGCTGCTGTTGCTTCGATGATTACTGCTGGAGAAAATAGGATAGTTAAACTGATTTCTGTTTATAAGGACAAAACAATAATACCACCTTGTGGAAGATGCAGAGAATTTATTTGTCAAATTCATGATGACAATCATAAATGTGAGGTAATGATAAAAGAAGATACAGTGGTTACTATGGATGATTTATTACCCTATCATTGGGAATAAGGTATTTCACAATATTCTATACTTCCCTCATAACTGCAGGATAAAGCCAGGTAAGAATTATTTATAAAAAAGTGAGGTATTCAAATATATGGTAAGTATTACAAATGACTTTATAAACCAAATTGAAGCACATGGTTTTAAAGCAGGTATTATTTCTATTAAACACATAGAAGAAATACAAGCAGATATAGAAACTACAAAAAAAAATTATAAGGATGTTAATACTTATATAGGCAAATATCTAAATAAATTTGATTATAATACTGCTGAAAATCTTTCAAAAGCAAAATCAATCATAGTTGTAGCAGTTCCCCAACCTATAATTAGAATATATTTTACATTAGGAGGAAAAAGGAGAGCTGTAATTATGCCCCCCATGTATTTGCTGAATGCCAGTGTGGAGCTTGAAGAAAAACATAAGAAAATATGTGAAGTAACTTCAATTGTGGAAAATATTCTTTTATGTAAGAATTTTAAAGTAAAGAAAATTAATCTTCCATGTAAACTTATAGCCACAAGAAGTGGTCTTGGACAATATGGAAAAAACAATATCTGTTATATAAATAATGAAAGTAGTTTTTATTGGATGGGGGTCTACATATCCGATATGCCATGTGAAAATGATTCTTGGCAGGAAGCTGATAGTATGGATGTATGTACAAACTGTAATTTATGTATAAAAAATTGTCCTACAGGAGCAATAACAAATGACAGATTTGTAATACATGCAAGTAAATGCATTACATTGCAGAATGAAAGTGAAAAAGATTTCCCTAAATGGTTAAATACAAAATGGAACAATTCCATAATAGGATGTATGAGATGTCAAATTATTTGTCCTGTAAATAGGGATAGCATTAAGAATGTAGAAGATTTGACTGAATTCAATGAGCGGGAAACAAAAATGATATTATCAAAGACCCCATTAGACGAATTGCCAGAGACAACATATAGAAAACTGGAACTAATTAATTTTATAGAATATTATGATTTGCTTGCTCGTAATTTAACATTTCTATGCTGAATTCTCCCATCCTCTTAGGTTGGAGATGGATAGCATTTTATTTTATTAGGTTCAATACCTAATAAAATAAGGATTGATACATAATACTCACCCAAACTGGTTAAACTAATGAATAGGTGGCATATTAGGGAGGTGAGATTATGGTTAAGAAGAATAAGGGCTATAAATTCAGGCTTAAACCCAACAAAGAGCAAATTATATATTTAGAAAAAGCTTTTGGCTGCAGCAGAAAAATGTATAACATCTATGTGGATATGTTATATGGCAAACTGGAAGAAGAAAACTTTGTAAAGGGAAAGATACCTTATAAATCCATCAAGTTCCCTACACCAGCTGCCATTAAAAAAGATTATGAATATATGAAAGAAATAGACAGCCTAGCTTTTGCAAATGTTCAGCTTGATTTTCTGGGCGCCATTAAAAAATATAATAATGAATATGACGGTAAAACATACTGTAAGAAAGCTATAAAGCAAAGTAAAACTTTAGGCAGGGAATTAACTTTCAAAGACATAAAAGGTATGCCTAATTTCAAAAGCAAAAACAGAAATCAAAATTC
>JAJBWD010000016.1:0-4770 GCA_032907345.1 Bacillota bacterium
ATTGATAAAACTTATCAATTATTTGAATGTAATATGATAGCAACAAAGGTACTTCCTATTGGAACCGAAAGATTAAAGGCATTAAAGGAATTGGATTTTTTACCTACCGAAAATAAGTTGATTGGCCATGATGGAACAAAATATTCATCATATTATTATAAAAAGAGATAAACTTAAATTTGTAGAGTTTATGTAGGATAATTTTAGATTCAGTTCTGTCGTATCTATCTTAAATTAAGTCCTTGTATTATATTATGGAATTAAAATAATTTATATCCAGTAAAGGTGAATTTAAAATGGGAAAAGTAAGGCTTGTTTGTTTTGATTTAGATGATACTTTGATTAGAGAAATTCATTCCGTTATGTTACCATGTATTTTAAATGGTAAAGAAAAAGAACACTCTCTCATTCAACAGCAGGAAGAGAAAGGATTACTTGACTATATATCAGCAGATTATCATAGAGCGGAATTACTATCAGGCCTTGAAGAATATAAAATAGCCGAATCTTTTCTGAAAATAGCAAAGCCTTTAAAAAGTATTAAAAGTGTAATTAAAGCATTACATGAGCAAAATATTAAATGCATTGTTATTACTGTGGGTCCAAAGCAGGTAGCCAAAGTTGTATCTGATATATGGGAATTCGACTATTATTATGGCAGTGATTATGAGGTGGTTGAAGGAATATTTACTGGTAAAATTCTTAATTACATTTCAGCTGAGCAAAAGATTTCATGTTTACAGAGTTTCTGTAAGAACAATAGTATAAAACCTGAAGAATGTATTGCAGTTGGCGATGGTTCAACAGATATTCCAATGTTTGATTATTGTGGAAAATCCATAGACATAAATAGTTCTTCAAAAGTCAGAAAGAGAGCAAAGTATTCAGTGGATACAGATGACTTAGCAGATATTCTTAAATATATATTATCAGCATAATTCTAAAAATGTATAGTTCATATTAGTCTAATATGATTCATCAATCGTGTAACTGCGATTAATTAACATTAGTAGCAAAAGGCCAACCATCTGACTATAAAAAATAATTTTAGGAGTGATATTATGAAGAATTGCATTGTAATAATGGGATAGTCAAAAATTCAGCATAATAAAAAGGAGAGATTAATATGGCTATTCCAGATAAAAATAAAGTATATCCAAGAAGTAACGATTTTCAGATCGTATATCTTAAAAATGTAATTACAAGAGATAATATAAAGGTTGGAGATTACACAATATATAATGATTTTTATAATGATCCAGTGGATTTTGAAAAAAATAATGTATTGTATCAGTATCCCATAAACCATGACAAACTGATAATCGGGAAGTTTTGTTCAATTGCATGTAATGCGAAATTTCTCATGACCAGCGGAAATCATACAATGAAATCACTGTCTTCTTATTCATTTCCAATATTTTATGAGGAATGGGGTTTGGACACTGCCCATATAACAGAGGCCTGGGATAATAAGGGTGATATTATTATTGGAAATGATGTGTGGATAGGCTTCGACGCTGTAATCATGTCAGGGGTTAAAATTGGTGATGGTGCAATCATTGGAACCAGGGCAGTAATTACTAAAGATGTTCCTCCTTATACTATCGTGGGAGGCATACCTGCAAAGATTATAAGGAAAAGGTTCAGTGATGATACAATTTCAAAGCTGCTTAGAATTAAGTGGTGGGACTGGCCGGCTGAAAAAATCCAGGCCAATATTCAGCATATTCAATCAGGAAATATTGATGAGTTAGTTTAAGGTCCGTTGTTAATTATTTTTATTAGTATGAACGCCGTAATATTACATAATCGAATATTACGGCGTTGTGAGTATCCCTGCTATTTATGATTCCAAATTAATCTTTTTCACTCGTTTTATTCTCATTATCTGCTTCCGTGATACCGCTGAATATATAATATGCCTTTTTATTTCCATTCTTTTCTTTTTTAGCATATATACTCTTCATATATTTTATATAATCCTCGTATTCTTCCTTTGTTAGAAAAACATTTTCAGAGGAAACTATCCCCAGCTTCCCCTTCTGTCTTTTTAACGTTCTAATGAATTCTCCCTTTCCCTGTTCAAAAACTGAAGCAATAAGCTGTTCATACTGGCTGTCTGCATCAGGCAGATTCAATTCGGAGGGGCCCTTTATATATATAGATTCTGCTGCAGGCTCATAATATTTTGCTATGATTCCGTTTATCTCTTTTGTATGAGTCATAACGAGTATGCCATATTTCTCCATCTTCTTAACATGATAATAAACCTTGGAGGGCACTTCACCCATAATATCTGCTATATCCTTGGATGTGGCAGGCTCCCCGTATCTGTAAAATTCATTTAATATCCTCAATCTGTAGGGGTCAGAATAAGCTCTGACTTCCTCAAGAGTACTAACCTCCATAAATTCCTTCATAAAAACACCTCACAGATGCATTATACTACAATTTTAAATACTGCGGAATTCCTTATCTGTAAAAAGTACCAGGGCGGTAACCGCTGTAAGGCACCCCATTGCAGCAAATAAAACAGGAATGGACACATATTCAGAAACGACTCCGGTAAGGAATGAACCAAGAGGAAGTGCACAAAGAACCAACATGCTTGAAAAGGCACTTACCCTTCCCAGCATTTCCTTTGGCGTATTTTCCATAGAATATGACTGTGCTGGAGCTGATGCAACCGGAATAAAGAATCCAAATATCAGGCATATGAGCCCGGCAAGATAAACAGGTTTTACAAAGGGTATCTCCACTGTACCCGGCAAGCCGAGAAGTGCATAACATACTCCAATTACTATAAACCCGGTAACAATAAACCGGGATTTTTTAAATTTCTGGCCTATCTGCCCCATTAAGAGCCCTCCCAGTATCATGCCAAGTGTAAAGCCTATCCCAATTATACTCATTCCTTCTGCTCCTGTTTTTAATATATCTTTTACATAAACAGGCTGAAGCACATTAAATGGTGCCAGGCTGAAGTTACATACTGCCCCAAGAAAAATTGTAACTTTTATGAATTTGTGTTTTTTCACAAAATCAAAGCCCTGGGTAAAGTTTTTAGTATAGGTTTTTATAGTTACAGCCTCCTGTTTTCCAGTATCCTCTTCAAGTTTGATTGTACCTATTAAAAAACAGGAGATAAAAAATGTTGCTCCGTCGATAAAAATTGCTCCTGATATTCCTAATACACCGATAATAAATCCCGCCAGTGCCATACCTAAAAGTTCTGCAAAGGAGGAAGATGCACTTAAAAATGACATTGCATTTATAAAAAGCTTCTTTGGCAGAATCATAGGCAGGAGTGCCCCCCTGGCAGGATTTGAAAAAGTCTCGAAGGTTGAATTAACTATTGTAAATACAAACAGGTGCCAGGGTTTCAGATAGCCTGTCAGGAATAAAAGTGCTGTAAGGCTCACCATAGCCCCTCTTCCAAAATCGCTTATCATTATAGTTCTTTTTTTAGGAAAAATGTCTGCAAATACACCGGAAAAAAAGCTGAAAACAATATTGGGAATAAAGTTGAATGCAAAAAGTGTTCCCATGAGCAGTTTTGAACCTGTAAGCACATATACCATCCATGCATAGGCAATTGAATCCAGAGAATCGCCAAATCTTGATACTACATTGGCACAAAGCAAAGTAACACATTTTTTGTACGTCAGCAGCTCTTTAATTCCGGATTTTTTTTCTACAGCAGCTTCCATAAATAACACCTCTTTAAAATAATTTTATCGTATTAAAATATTTATCGTTAAAATTATTTTAACGTTAGATGTTAAATTTGTCAATAAAAAATATAACAAAAATGTAATATTTATATCATTTGATTTATATGAATCCAGACATCGAGTATGATTTATGAATTCATTGTTTCGCAAGTGGAAAAGCCTTTAAATATTAAGAACAATTTCTCCAAAATGTTACTTAAATTAAAAAACTTCAAGCTTTAAACTGATTCTTGTATATGCAACCTGTATCCTGTCCACATATTAATTAGATGTTGTATTTCCCACTGCCAGTATTATTCTGTTTACAATGAGAATGAACATAATATTCATAATCATTACTGTTAAAAGCGTGGCTATATTAACTAATTATTGACCAGGTTTTTTAGCTTTTGTACTTTATGATTTGTTCCAGTTTCTTCATATGTACTCCTATATATGTGCTTTACAATAATTTCATTATATTTTTGTTAATACTTCTTTCTTTTTAAAATTTATTTAATACGTTTTAAAATTTATGGATAAATTGCAATATATGGTATATAATTATTCCATAATTCTTAAATTTGAGATCAATATTTCCCCTGTATTTTACAAAATTCATCAATTATAATAAATAATTTATATAAATGAAATTTAGGAGGAGTATCATGTCTTTTGAAAATCTATGCATGGGCTGTATGAAAGATAAAGGTGACCTGCTTGACTGTCCTCACTGCGGTTACAAGGAAGGAACCCATACAGAATCCCCGCAGCATTTACCCCCCAGAACTATTTTAAGCGGAAGATATTTATTAGGAAAAGTTTTAGGCTATGGAGGCTTTGGCATTACCTACCTGGCATATGACATGAATCTTGATATGAAACTGGCAATAAAGGAATACCTGCCCCACGAATTTGCTACCAGAACCCAGGAACAGACTACTGTATCTATCTTTTCCGGTGAATTAAAGGATAGTTTTAATTATGGTCTGGAGAAATATGTGGAGGAGGCAAGAACCCTTGCAGCCTTCAGTGAAGAGCCCGGGATTGTATCAAT
>JAJBWD010000017.1:0-4798 GCA_032907345.1 Bacillota bacterium
ACAATAAGTGAGGACTTAGTTATACTAAAGGAAGCTTTTTCAAAATTTGATATGGGAAAGGTTGAAACCATAGCAGGTGCAGCAGGCGGAGTTAAGTTTACCTGTGGAATAGATAAAACTTACGCAAAAGAATTTATAAAAAGTCTCTGTGGTATGATTAATGACAAGGAAAGAATAATTCCCGGAGATTTTCTATATATAACTGACCTGATGTACAATCCTCTTGTTATTAAAGAGGCTGGCCTTATACTTGCATCCGTTTTTGCGGATAAGGAAATAGATTATGTAGTTACCGTGGAAACAAAGGGAATTCCCCTTGCTTATGAGGTTTCCAGAATGCTGGGAGTTGAACTTGTTATAGTAAGAAGGGAAAACATATTTTCTGAAGGCTCAACAGTTAGTATAAACTATGTTTCAGGGTCTACTAAAATTCTTCAAACTATGACACTGTCTAAAAGAGCTATAAAAGAAAATTCCAAATGTATATTTATTGATGACTTTATGAAGGCAGGAGGAACTGCTGCGGGCATAATGAATTTATTGAAGGAATTCAAATCAGAACTTTCAGGTATTGGAATACTGATTGACAATGTGCAGCCTAAGGAGAAGCTTATAAAAGATCATGTTTCATTAGTGGATTATAATGGCTTCAGTGAAGAGGGGGATATATCCGTAACCCCGTCAAAATTCATCCAGAACCTTTAATTTAAATAATTTTCTAAAAATTTGTATATTTTTTTCAAAAAAGAAGGAAAATTATAAAATATAGAGAATATATAGTTTAGGTGTAATTATAGACAATATTTTATACCAAAGCATCATGGAGGTGGAGAGTAATGCAAATTACAGATGTAAGAATCAGAAAGATAACAGCAGAGGGGAAGATGAAGGCTATTGTTTCAGTAACTTTCGATAATGAGTTTGTTGTACATGATATCAAAGTTATCGAAGGACAAAATGGTTTATTCATAGCTATGCCAAGTAGAAAAACTCCAGCTGGGGAATTTAAAGACATAGCTCATCCAATAAATACTGATACAAGAGAAAGAATTCAATCTGCAATACTTGATGAATTCGAAAAAGCAAAAACAGAGGATGTAGTAGTAGAAGAAGAACCACAGGAATAAATAGGAAGGAGTTTAGGCTCCTTTCTATTTTTTTGAAAATTATAAATATTTCATATCAGTTGAAAAAAATATTTTTTTAAAATATAATGATAAAGGATTAAATCCAAAAGGGAGTGAATTTATGTATAGATGTGCTGTTATTTTAGCTGCAGGAGAAGGAAAAAGAATGAAATCCTCCTTACCTAAGGTTCTTCATAAAATATGCGGAAAAGAAATGGTAAGCTGGGTAATAGACAGTATTAGAGAAGCTTCAATAGATGATATTAATGTAGTTGTAGGAAAAGGATCCGAAAAGGTAATAGAAGGAACAAAAAATAAACAGGTAACCTATTCACTCCAGGAAGAGCAATTAGGAACAGGTCATGCTGTTATTTGTGCTGAGGATTTCCTTAAAGGCAAAATAGGAACAGTGGCTATATTTTCAGGGGACGCTCCTTTTATAACCAGCGAAACTATTAAGAAATTTTTGGAATTTCATGAAAATGGGAAATATAGTGCTGCAATTTTGACCTCCAAGGTTGATGATCCTTTCGGATATGGAAGAATAATCAGAGATGAAAAGGGAGAAGTTGTGAAAATTGTTGAACATAAGGACTGCAGTGAAGCAGAACTTTTAGTAAATGAAATAAATTCAGCAATATACTGCTTTGATATAGAGGATCTTTTGTTATCCTTAAAAAAGATAAATAATAATAATGCCCAGGGGGAGTATTACCTTCCTGATGTCATAAGCGTACTTAAATCTGAAGGTAAAAAGGTAGGGGCCATAACTACAGAATTTGAAGAAACTAAGGGAATAAATTCAAGGCTTCAGCTTTCAGAGGGCGAAAAGATAATGAGAAACAGAATAAACAGAAAACATATGGAAAATGGAGTAACCCTTATAGATCCGGATACCACATATATTGGCGGAGATGTAGTTATAGAAAATGATACCATAATATATCCAAACAACGTAATTGAAGGAAAAACAGTAATAAAGGAAGGAACTATATTGTATCCAAATTCAAGAATAGTTGACAGTATTATAGGGAAGAATGTAACAGTTCAAAGCTCTGTAATATTAGAAGCTCAAGTTGGGGATAGTACAACAGTAGGACCTTTTGCTTACATAAGACCAGAAAGCGTAATAGGAAGTCATGCAAGAATAGGAGACTTTGTAGAAATCAAAAAATCAGTTATAGGAGAGGGTACTAAAGTATCCCATCTTACATATATAGGAGATGCAGAGGTAGGAAGCGGCTGTAATTTTGGCTGCGGCACTGTTGTTGTTAACTACGATGGAAAGCGCAAAAACAAAACAATAATAGGAGATAATTCTTTTATTGGCTGCAACACAAACCTGGTGTCCCCGGTTCAGGTTGAGAGTAATACCTATATTGCTGCCGGCTCTACAATAACAAATAAAGTTCCTGAAGGAGCTCTGGCCATTGCAAGAGCAAAACAAGTTAATATTGAAGGCTGGGTAGATAAAAAAGGTCTTAGGAAATAACTCTATAATAAAATATAAGGAGGATTCATCTGCTATGATAACCCACGGTAAAAACATAAAAATTTTCTCTGGTAATTCACACCCGCAGCTTGCTAAGGATATTGCAGATATTCTTGGAGTACCTGTTGGAAACTCCGATGTCAGGAAATTTTCTAATGGAGAAATTGCAGTTGATATTAATGAAACTGTAAGAGGAGTAGACGTTTTTGTTGTTCAGACAATTTCAGAACCTGTAAACGATAATTTTATGGAGCTCCTGATAATGATGGATGCTTTCAAGAGAGCATCAGCAGGAAGGATAACAGCTGTTATTCCTCACTATGGATATGCAAGACAGGACAGAAAGGCAAAGGCCAGGGAACCAATTACTGCTAAACTGGTTGCTGACCTTTTAACAACAGCAGGAGCTGACAGAATCCTTACTATGGATTTACATGCTCCACAGATTCAGGGATTTTTTAATATTCCCGTAGATCCGCTTCTTGGAGTTCCTCTATTAACTAAATATTACACAAGCAAGGGGTTAGTTGGAGAAGATATTGTAGCAGTATCACCAGACGTTGGAGGTGTTAAGAGAACAAGAAAATTAGCAGAATGCCTTCAGTGCCCTATAGCAATTATTGATAAAAGAAGACCAAGACCAAATGTTTCTGAGGTAATGAATGTAATTGGTGATGTAAAAGGGAAAGTTGCTATCCTGGTAGATGATATTATAGATACTGCAGGATCAATTACAAATGCTGCCAATGCTATAAAAAGCCTTGGAGCTAAGGAAGTTTATGCATGCTGTACTCATGGAGTTTTATCAGGTCCTGCAATAGAGAGAATCCAAAATTCTGTTATTAAAGAACTGACAGTTCTTAATACAATTCCTGTACCTGAGGAAAAGAGAATAGAAAAGATAAATGTAATTAATGTAGCTCCCGTATTTGCTGAAGCTATCAGAAGAATATATGAAGATCTGTCTGTGAGTAAACTATTCGAATACAACGGTTAATAAATAAGCTGCCCTATGGCAGCTTATTTATTATTTTATGTAATTTTCTATTGAGCTTTTATCCAGAAGCTCATATTTTTTCAGGAAGTTATAAAGCTTTTCTGCAATTTCCTTTGCGCCGCCTTTAGAGTCTGATTCTATATTAAGTGGTATTATTGGATCATGAAGGGAAAGCCTTAGAAGAAACCATCCATCTCCATTTTCTTTGTTAAAGGAAACTCTTATTCCTTCATAATTATTTGGTTCTATATTAAAATCAGATCTTTCCTTTGAGTACTCTTCCAAATCCTTTATTATTGTGTTCCCATAATCTCTAAAATTTTCTGTATTAATCTTCATCCTAAATTCAACACTTTCAAGAGGAGCCTTAAGATCTTCAATAAGGGATTCAATTTCCTTCCCCTCTTCCTTAAGCTGGGCTGCCTTTATAAGAATCTTTGATATTAAGTAAGCTCCGTCATCTAAAAAGTAATTCTCTTTAAGCGCTGCATGTCCGGAGGTTTCTATAGCCAGCTCAGTATTTTGTCCCAGAGAATTTAATCTTATTGCTTCATTTATTACGTTTTTATATCCTCTTTTAAATCTATGATGAATTCCGCCTTTTTTCTCAATGAACTCCCTAAGACCTGTTGATGTAATTGAATCTGTAACTATTGTAGCCTTTGGAGATTTTTCCAGAATAATTGCAGATATAAGTGCAATCAGATTATTTCGGTTTAATTCCTCTCCCTTTTTATCTACAGCTGCAGCTCTGTCTACATCAGTATCAAATATTATTCCTAAATCCGCTTTGTTTTTAATAACAGCTTCCCTGATGCTGTCCATGGCGTCTTTATTTTCCGGATTTGGTATATGATTTGGAAATGACCCATCAGGATTTAAAAACTGACTTCCTTTTGTGTCTGCTCCCAGTGGAATAAGAACCTTATCTACGAAAAATCCACCGGCTCCGTTTCCTGCATCAGCTATTATCTTAAGCCCGGTAAATGGCTTGTTATAATCAACTTTACTGTTAATCTCTTTCCTCATGAAATCTACAAGACCTTCAGCATAATGGGAAATGAAATCAATACTTTCTATTCTACCTGTCAGGCTGGTTCCTTTATGCTGATTTTCAGATATTTTTAAAACCTCAATAATGTCTTCTTTTTCCAATCCACCCTTTTCAGTGAAAAATTTTAA
>JAJBWD010000018.1:0-4237 GCA_032907345.1 Bacillota bacterium
GCCAGGCTTTATCATAAATTTATTTTCTTTTTTTATATTATCACAGAAACGCTTGGAAGAATGATTTTAAGAGGTGAGTTATCTCTTTTTAAATACTATTATGAAGGGCTTAAAGCAGATAAGAATAAAATAAGTAAAGATGAAATCAGAAAATTTATAAAAAATTGATAAAGGCAGGAGAGATATGTTTATAAATATATTGGGATATGAAATATTTAATGAAAGTGAAAAAGATTTTTTAAAGCTTTTGTTCAGCAAGGAAGGAAAGATAAATATCATTTCAGGTAATCCTGAGGTATTAAATAACGGCCTTGCAGACAAGGAGCTTAAAGAAAATTTTAAAAGCCATAATTCCTTAATAATTCCAGATGGGATAGGAACCATACTTGCTGCCAGATTAAGCGGAAAGAAGATTAAAGAGAAGATTGCAGGTATTTCTGTTATGGACAGGATAATAGAATACTGCAGCAAAAATAATTACGGGATATATCTTCTGGGAAGTACAGAGGAAATAGTAAGCCTTGCATATGTAAATCTTCTTATAAAATATCCTAAATTAACCATAACAGGATATAAAAACGGATATTTTAACTTAGATTCCTGCCAGGATATAATAAGTGATATTAACAGCAAAAAGCCCTATGCTGTTTTTGCTGCTATGGGCTGTCCAAGACAGGAAAAATTTATAATGAAATATATGGATAATATAGACTCACATATTTTTATGGGAGTTGGAGGAAGCTTTGACGTCATAGCAGGAAAAACAAAGAGAGCACCTGAGTGGATGATTAAATCAGGACTGGAATGGCTTTATAGAGTTTACAGGGAACCCTTCAGAATAAAAAGACTTTTCCAGATTCCAAAATTTATTATTAAAGCTGTTTTAAAGAAAAATAAATTTTAAAAAATAAGGAAACTGCAGGATTTATAAATTAACTGCTTCAGTCAAAAGCAAATTTGCAATTTCCATAGTATAAGGATTATAAAGCTGCACATAATATTAAAAAGGAGCGTGATTTTGTGGAGTTTTATAATGTATTGGAAAACAGAGTCAGTGTTCATAAATTTAAGGATAGTCCTGTATCTAAAGAAGCCCTGGACAGAATGGTTAAGGCAGCCATGATGAGTCCCAGCTGGAAGAATAATACATCCTATAAGATCATATTAGTTCAGGATAAAAAGAAAAAAGATATGGTAGCCAGCTCAATTATTAATAAAACTGAGGAGGCAGCAATAAGCATAAGAGAGGCTCCTATTGCTGCAGTCATAATAGGCAATCCCAACAAATCAGGAGAAATTGATAATAAAGACTTTTATCTTATTGACAGTGCCATAGCATTGGAACATTTTATTTTAGCCGCTACTGATGAAGGACTTGGTACCTGTATCATAGCTTCCTTTGATGAAATCAAGATAAAGGATGCTTTGTCCATACCTAAAGAATTCAGGGTAGTTGCAGTAACTCCAATTGGAGAAGCCTTAGAAAAAAAGGATCATTATGAGGAAAAAGATATAAGGCAGTATGTATTTATGGATAACTTCAGTTCATCTTACAATTATTATAAAAACAACTAGAAATCTGCGTCAGCAGATTTTTTACTTTAGTGCGGTAAATTGTTAAATATATTCAGAATATTCAGACACGAATTTATAATGAATTTATATTAATTTATGCCATAATAAAGATAATAGAGAAATTAAGGAGGATTTTATGGGGGAAGTATATATTAATGGTTCTGATCTTACACTGGAACAGGTGATTTTAGTTTCAAGACAGGGCTGCAAAGTAGTTTTAGAGGATGATGCAAAGGAAAAGGTTATAAAATCAAGAAAAATAGTAGATGAGATAGTAAATCAGGGAAGAGTAGTATATGGAATAACCACAGGTTTTGGAAAGTTTGCTGATGTTACAATTTCCCAGGAAAAAAGCAAAAGCCTTCAGAGGAACCTGATTCTTTCCCACAGCTGCGGATATGGGCCGAAATTTGATGAGGATACTGTAAGGGCTATGATGCTGCTTAGGGCAAATGCTTTAGCAAAGGGTTTTTCAGGAATAAGATTAAGTACACTAAATACACTTATAGAAATGATAAATAAGGGAGTACTCCCGGTAGTATTTGAAAAGGGATCCTTAGGAGCATCAGGAGATTTAGCCCCTCTTGCCCATATGGTTCTGCCCATGATCGGAGAGGGAGAAGCCATATATAAGGGAGAAATTATGTCAGGAAAAGCTGCTATGGATAAAGCAGGAATAGAAATAGTTTCTCTTACATCAAAGGAAGGACTGGCTCTTATTAACGGAACCTGCGTTATGACAGCTGTTGGCGCTTTAGCCCTGTATGATGCCATAAGACTTATAAAAACAGCAGATATTGCAGCAGCACTATCTCTGGAGGCATTAAGAGGAATAAAAGATGCCTTTGACAGCAGAATTCATACCATAAGGCCTCATAAGGGACAAATGGCAACTGCCAGAAATATTTTAAAGCTGACAGAGGGAAGTACATTTGTTACAAAACAGGGAGAGCTTAGAGTTCAGGACGCTTATACGCTGAGGTGCATTCCCCAGGTCCATGGGGCCATAAAGGATGCAGTTAATTATGTACTTCATGGAGTTAATATTGAAATAAATTCTGTAACTGATAATCCCATAATAATTAATGAAGAGGATATTATTTCCGGAGGGAATTTCCATGGGGAGCCTATGGCTTTATCCTTTGACTTTTTAGGAATAGCCTGCTCTGAGGTTGGGGATATTTCCGAAAGAAGGCTGGAGAGGCTTATAAATTATCAGTTGAATGACCTGCCTCCTTTCCTTGTAAAAAATGGAGGATTAAATTCCGGATTTATGATAACTCAGTATGCAGCAGCAGCCTTAGTATCAGAAAATAAGGTTTTATCTCATCCTGCATCTGTGGACTCTATACCATCTTCTGCTAATCAGGAGGATCATGTAAGCATGGGGACTATAGCTGCCAGAAAGGGAAGGGACATAATTTCCAATTCTGAAAGGGTTATAGCTACTGAAATTATGGCAGCCTGCCAGGCTATAGATTTCAGGGAAGGTCTTAAATTAGGTAAGGGAACAAAGATAGCTTATGATATTATAAGGGAAAATGTTCCTTTTGTAGATGAAGATAAAATCATGTATAAGGAATTAGATAAAATATCAGATATAATAAGAAGTGAAAAAATTATTAAAGCAATTGAAAATGAAATAGAATTAGAAGTATAGAGGTGTAATATGGAAAAGATTGTGGAATGCATTCCAAATTTCAGCGAGGGAAGAGACAAGGAAAAAATAGAAAAGATAATAGACGGAGTTAGAAAAACAGAAGGAGTCAAGCTTCTTGATTACTCCAGTGACAAGGATCATAACAGATCTGTTGTTACATTTATTGGAACGGTAGAAGGGGTAGAGGAAGCAATTCTAAGCATGGCAAAGCTTACATATGAAAATATAGACATGAGAATTCATAAGGGAGAGCATCCCAGGATGGGAGCACTGGATGTAGTTCCCTTTGTTCCGGTAAAAAATGTTTCCATGGAAGAGTGCATCCTACTTGCTAACAGAGTGGGAAAAGAGATTGGAGAAAAATTTCAAATTCCTGTTTACTTATATGAGGATGCTGCAAAATCTGAAGGAAGAAGAAATCTTGCAGTAGTAAGGCGCGGGCAGTATGAAGGCTTTTTTGAAAAAATAAAACAGCCGGAATGGAAGCCGGACTATGGCCCAATAGATGTAAATCCTAAAGGAGGCTGCGCAGCTGTGGGAGCCAGAGTTCCTCTTGTTGCCTTTAATGTTAACCTAAATACTAATGATATAGACATAGCAGCAAATATTGCAAAGATTGTAAGAAATATTGGCGGAGGTCTCAGATATGTAAAGGCTATGGGCGTATCCCTTTCGGGGCGAAATATTACTCAGGTATCCATGAATCTGGTGAACTATGAGAAAACAGCAGTATACAGAGCCTTTGAGATGATAAAAATGGAGGCTAAAAGGTATGGTGTATCCGTTGTAGGCTCTGAGGTAATAGGGCTTATTCCTATGGAGGCATTAATTGACTGTGCTAAGTACTACCTTCAGTTAGAAAATTTTTCATCTGAGCAGGTTCTTGAAAAAAGAATATATGAATAAGGAAGGGTTAAATTGAGATTAATAATAAAAAATATATCCAATTTAGTTACCTGCGCTGGGAAAGGCATTAAAAAGGGAAAAGAGCAAAGTGATGCA
>JAJBWD010000019.1:0-4472 GCA_032907345.1 Bacillota bacterium
CATATTATTACATAACCAGATGATTTTTAAGCAAAAAGGGAGCTAAGCTCCCATAAAAATTAGTTCTTACTATTTCGTTTTCTTTATCCCTGATTTTTATTAAAGCATTCCTTCTGTTTATTTTATAAAAGATACAATCCAGGCATCTTTGACGTAATTTTCAATGATAAAGCGGGAAAGGTTAAGCCAGCCTCTGCAGTTATCCAAAATTATGGAATCAGAAGTCACGATTCTGTCAAAGCTTAGGATTTCCTTATCTGGATTCATGGCAAGCTCCACCTCTGCCGGAATTCCCCACTTATCCTGCTGCTGCAGAATCTTCTGCTTTAATCTTCCGGAATTTGAAACCGGTGAGTCCAGATAAAACTTAATTTCCGGAATGGACAGTTTCTTAACAGCCTTACCGATTAGGTCAAGTGCCTCCTCTGTTTTATCTATAATATTGTAAGTACCCCGGAGGCCTGCCAGATCTCTTATTACCCCATCCCTGCCTAATATAAGTACACTTTTAGATAATGCAACCTCTAATGTAATAATCAAATTAAAACCATCTACGATAACCAATCCATCCTTCGCACTTTCAAGGGGCAGCATTGAAGCTTTTCTTTTTTCATATTGGGCCTCTGCGGCTGTTGATCTTTGAATCGCAGTTCTTTGCCTTGCTGAGAGCAGGTAATGGTTTCCTGTAAAATCTATAGATGGCTGACTTCTGTATTCTCTGTTTAAAAGATACTGGAAGTCCTCAGCTGCTTTTGAAAGCTTAGTTTCAGTCTCAATGGAAAACCACTTATCATCCTCAGGATCACAGCCTCTTCTGGCTACTTTAGTGCTCATTTTTTCACCCCTTACATAATGAACATACGTAAAAACATCTTAAAACCGTCCCTTATCATTTTAAAAAATACTCAAGAACTTCATAAGACACCACAGATCTTAACAGCTGAATACGTTTAGTCTCATCGTCGTCAAACCCAGCTACACCATTTTGCAGTAAAAAAGTATGATATTCCCGTTCAATTGCACCATTGTAAGTAAATAGAACGCAATGCTCTGCGGCAAAGCCGCTTACAACAACACAGTCTACATCTTCCCGTTTTAATATATTATCCAGTTCTGTTTTCCAAAAAGCATTACAAAAACTTTTGTTTACATAAAAGTCCTTTTCCGATGTCAATAATTCATCTGCGCATTCAAACCCTTCAGTCCCTGGTCCGCCTGCTTCAACATCCCTAATGATTACAACGGGATAATTCTTTTTACGGAAAAATTCACTGACTTCATTAATATATTCTGCTGCCTTTTCAAAGGCTGCCTTACAAGAAGTCATTTCCTTACAATTCTTTTGCATATCTACTATTAGAAAAGCTATTTTTGACATATCTTTCTCCTGTTATACAATTATTATTTTTCTCTAACATTTATATTTTAACATTATTTAACATATATTACATAGCATTTTTATATAAACAAATCCTCAAATCATGGACAAATTATTATTTCAGCATCATTTTTACCAGCTGAATTTATTTCAATTTCATCAGCCCAGGTGCAGGCTTTAATATCCTTCAATGTTTTTTGAAGGTAAGTGCTTTGATTTTCAGGAATACTGATTTTCAGCCTGTTTACTTTATCCTTTAATGAAAGATTCCTTTCTGACTTATATTTTCTTACCTCACTTATAATCTTCTTAATATTTTCTCCAAAGGATAATATGGCTTCATTTTCATTATCATTGTCAGACTTCATATTCCACTGCATCATATGGATGGAAATTGATTTTTCAAAGTCTTTATAATAGGACTGATAAATTTCTTCTGTAATATGAGGAACATATATGGCATAAAGTTTAAGAATTTCCAGAAGAACGTTATATAATGCATACTGTCCGGACAGCTTTTCTTTTTCTCCGTGTATTTCCGGCTTGTAAAGTCTATCCTTTACTATTTCCAGATAATCATCACAAAAGTCATTCCAGAAAAATTCATCTATCTCATGCTTTGCAAGGCCGATTTCATACTGATTTAAATTCTCTGCTGCTGTCTTTTCCAAAACTTTAACTCTTTCAATTATCCATTTATCAATTGGCAGCAGCTCCTCGGGTCTTGTTTTATCATAGTCCTGAAGCTGCATGATGCAGAATTTTGCTGCATTCCAAAGTTTGGTTATAAATCTTTTTGAGATTTTGAGTTCATCTTCAGAAAACATGGTATCAGTTCCCAATTTAGCACCGGCAGCCCAGTATCTCATTACATCTGCTGAATTCCTTTCTATTAATTCCTTTGGAGAGGAAGCTGAGTTATTTTTTGATTTGCTTATTTTCTCGCCTTTTTTAGCCAGAACAAAGCCGCAGATCATGATATCCTTCCATGGAACTTTTCCTGTATGGAACAGGCTTCTTACTATTGTGTAAAAAGTCCAGGTTCTTATTATTTCATGGGCCTGAGTCCTTAATCCCATGGGAAGAAGTTTTTCTGTCAGATCCTCATCTGTATTCCACTTCAGGTTAATCAGCGGTGTCAGGGAAGAAGTTGCCCAGGTATCAAATACAGCTGTCTCAGGGATAAATTCTGTGCTTCCGCAGCTGCATGATGTTGAAGGCTTTGATTCCATGGGGTTTATCGGCAGCTCCTCATCCTTTGCAAATACAGGTTTGCCGCATTTGCTGCAGTACCAGAGAGGAAATGGAATTCCAAAATATCTCTGCCTTGAAATGCACCAGTCCCATTTTAAATTTTGAACCCAGGTTATATATCTGCTTTTCATGGAAGATGGATACCAGTTTATCTCATCTGCAGCTTTCAGGTATCTTTCTTTTTCACTTAAAATGTCTATATACCACTGTTTTGAGGGTATTATCTCTATGGGCTTTCCGCATCTTTCATGGGTTGAAACAGTATGTGCCATTATCTCGCTTTTCTTCAAAAGATTATTTTCCTTAAGCAGTTCTATTATCCTTTCTCTTCCATTTATAACTTTCATTCCGCCGATAAAGGGTACTTCCTCTGCTATTCTGCCGTCGGCTTCTATAACCTTTCTGTAGGGAAGCTTATGCTTTTCAAACCATTCCACGTCAGTAGTATCTCCAAAGGTTGCACACATAACAACTCCTGTTCCCTTATCCAGACTTACCTTTTCATCTGAAAGAATTGGTATTTCATAGTTATAGAGAGGAACTAATGCTTTTTTCCCTATATATTTTGCATATCTTTTATCTTCAGGGTTAATAAACAGGCATACACATCCGTAAAGCAGTTCAGGCCTTGTAGTTGCAATTGTTAATTCTTCTCCGCCTGTCAGAAAGGTTATATAATTAAAGGTAGTTTCTATGTCTGTACTTTCAAGCTCTGCCTGGGCTATGGAAGTCTGGCAGGTGGTGCACCATAAAACCGGTGATTCTTTAATATAAGCCTTGCCTGACCTGGCCATATCTAAAAATGCCTTTTGGGATATTTTTCTTACCCTGGGGTTAATAGTTTCATACTGAAGTGTCCAGTCAGCGCTGAAGCCCAAAGACAGCCAGAGATTTTTAAATTCCTCTTCATATTTTTTAGTGGTTTTAAGACATTTTTCTATAAACTGGCTTCGGGGAAGATTTGCTGCTCTAATATTCTCTTCTTTTTCAACAAGTCTTTCCGTTGGAAGTCCGTTATCATCAAAGCCAAAGGGATAAAATACATTTTTACCCTGCATTCTTTGAAATCTGGCTATTATCTCAGCCTGGGTATAGGAAAATATATGTCCTATATGAAGGCTTCCGCTTATTGTGGGGGGCGGTGTATCAATTGAGTAGGTTTCCTTATCACTTTCAAAATCATATTTATATATATTATTTTTTTGCCAGTAATCCTGCCATTTTTTCTCTGATTCAGCCGGGTTATATTTTTTACTTAACATTACGAATACCTCCAAATTTTGATTTTTCCTCTGCTGCGCATTCAGAGGAAATTAGACTGTAAATTTAAAATAAAAAACCTCCATCCTAATATATAGGACGAAGGTTATTACTCCGTGGTACCACCTAACTTTGTACAAGTGTACACTCTCGATATAGTGCGGGCTTAAAGCCGATACTATTTCCCTTTTAACAGCGGGAACTCCGTTAAAACCTACTCACATATAGCTTTCAGCTTACAGCTCCGGGGCTACCTTCATTACACATCTCACGGGAAATTTCCACCAGCATTCCCTCTCTTTATTTCAGTATGCAATTACTCTTCCTCATCAAAGCCTTTACTTATATCATTAAACACATATTATCAGTATTGCTATATAATGTCAACACCATTAAATAAATTTTGATAAATATATTATATGCAAATTAGCAATAAATATTAATCTATATTTTCTTAAAAATATAATCAACAAATCCCTGCCTGATTTTTTCACCTTCATATATTCTTTCCAGAACCCTGCTTTCTTTATATAATATTTTCATGTCCTGAAAATATTTATCCGGCTCACATTCATCAAAA
>JAJBWD010000020.1:0-7010 GCA_032907345.1 Bacillota bacterium
ATTTATATTAAAGTGAGGTGACGTAAATGAATAATAATATGGGAAATGAAATGTCAAAGCGGAGAGGAGAAAATGAAAGCATTGGCTGCAATGTTAACGAATGTCTATATCATGCTCAGGGTGAAAATTATTGTACCCTTCCACATATAGATGTAGTTAAGCATGAAAAGGTTGCAGATACCATTGAATGCACAGACTGCGGATCATTCAAAAAATCATAAAAAGTCAGGTGAGAAAATCACCTGATTATTTTATTGGTCTTAAAGGAATAAAACTAAAAATTAAGTTTAAACAAAAACTGAAATTAATGCAATATATTTCCAGGGAAATATATTGCGAATATTCAGAAAATTGGGAAATTAACATAAGGCTATAAATAAGAAATCAGCCTGTGATTGGAGCAAGTCTGATTTCTTATTTAAATACAAGCTTAATTGTTTTTTTCAAAAGAACCGGTTTTTGATTCTTTATAATACTCATTTAATTTACGTAAGTTTACTGTCCATAAATATATTACAAAGGGGATAAATATGAGAAGCATGATTTCCTGATTAACCATTAGAAGAAAATCAAAAATGCCATGTAAAATAAGAGGTACAGTAAGTGATTTCCTAAAATAAAATTTGCAAAGACTGTCATCTGCACAAAATTTGGATAAAGATAAATAATAGCCCATGGTAATGGCAAAAAGCATATGAGCTGGTACAGAAAGTAATCCTCTTGAAATTCCTACGTAGGGATTTGCTCCAAATCTGAAAACAACATATATTATATTTTCTGCTGTAGCAAACCCTAAGGAAGCAAAAACTGCATATATTATACCATCCAGTTTTTCATCAAAAGCAGAGTTTTTAAATGCAAACTTCATAACAACACTTCTTTTAATGAATTCTTCTGTAAGTCCTGCCACTATGAAAGCAGTAAAAACTGTTGTTAATATTCCGGCAAAGGGGTTTAAATACATCAGAATTTCCTCAAATATAGCAGCTGGAATTACAGATAAACATCCAAAGAGGAAGACTTTAATTAATAAAGGAACTGGTTCTCTGTCATATCTATCCGTAAGATATGCCCCCAAAGCCAGAGCAATTCCCGGGAAAATGGCTATAATTAATAATCTTAAGTTTATAGTAATCACCCCTTATGATTAATTTATAAGCGAATATATTATTTAAATCCTAGATTGTATTAATAATAGTATACACAAATTATGTTAAAAATACGCCCTATATGTAAATGTTACTTTAAAGGGCGTATTTAATAAATACAGCTTAGTTATTTTTTGTTTTTATTCTCTTTTTCATATTTTCTCATTTCTTTGCCAGCCTTTTGGCATAGTATAATTGCTCCAACTATAAATATACCTACGAATATAGAGATGACTATTTCCTGGGTTCCCATAAATTCACCTCCTTACCTTAAATTATATCAAAAGGCAAGGGTTGGATTTATATTTGCTCCCATTAAAATTAGATATTAAAAATTGAAAAATAAATAATCTTCTGTTATATGAAAAATTTTTAAAATAGCATAATAAATAGATTTCTAAAGCGCAGATAGGGATCCAAATTTTAAAATGAGAGGTAATTTTATAAAATGGTTTTACTTTACTTGAATTTGGGAGAATTAAGCTTTCATCATAACTACTGCTGATAATAGCATGTCCCCCAAAAGGGCGGGCCTTTATTTTAACTTCATAATACTTAATAAATAAAATATTAAATATAAAAATCACTATTAAAAGCTTTATAATTTTATTTAAGTAAAGCTTATTTATTTTCATACCACACCTCGAAATGTTACTTATATAATATTATAACATAATATTTTGAAGTAAGCTGCTGCTGTTAATTGAAAAAATAGAATAAAATAAAAGGCTTTGAACTATTCCAAAGCCTTTTATATGGTGCCAGAGTTCCTATATAATAAGAGCTCCGGCTTAAGAAAAATAATACGTCAGGGTAAATCTACCAATACTGATAATCCTTATCCATGAGGTATCACTCTCCTTAGTCATTATTATTAGCATATTCCAAATTAATATTCATAAATTTTTAAAATAAAATTATTACCCGGATTCTTACACTTCATCACTGACATATTTATCTATAGCCTTAGCCACTTCTTTTGAAAGCTTAACAGCTGCTACAACAGTTTTTGCACCGGTTACTACATCCCCGGAAGCAAATACTCCCTTCCTGGTTGTCCTTCCACTTCCGTCAGTTGAAACTAAGCCTTTATTATCGATTTTAATTCCGGTGGTTGAAGAAATTATTATGTCTCTTGGTCCCTGACTTACAGATATTATAACAGAATCTGATGGAAATAATTTATCTGTTCCTGAGATAGAATTCAGCATAATTTCTCCATTTTCATTAATTACACGCTCTGTTTTTACATATATGACTCCTTCGTCTGTAATTTCTATGGGAGATTTATAAAACTCAAACTTAACTCCGTCTATTTCAGCATACTTTATTTCATGCTTATCTGCAGTAATATCCTGGGATCCGCTTCTGTACATTATATAAACGTTCCTGACTCCATGGCGCAGTGCTGTTCTTGCGGTGTCCATGGCTACATTACCTGCTCCTATAATAGTAAGGGTATTGCCAAGATCATAAACATCCGGATTTTTCAGATAATCTATTGCATAATGAACATTCCCAAGGCTCTCACCTTTAATTCTAAGTGTATTAGGTTTCCAAACACCAGTTCCTATAAATACTGCCTTATACCCGTCTCTGAAAAGATCGTCTATTGTAAGAACTGGTCCAATCAGAGTATTAAATCTTATCTTAATACCCATTTCCTTCATCTTGTCTTTTATCCTGTCTAAAATTGCCTTTGGAAGCCTGAATTCCGGTATGCCATACCTCATTACTCCTCCAAGCTTGTCATGAGCTTCAAAAATTGTAACATCATATCCCTTTGAGGATAAGATAAATGCTATTGTTATACCGGCAGGACCGGATCCTATTATTGCAATTTTTTTATTTTTATCAATCACTGCATTAGATTTTATAAAATTAAGATAATAGTCAGATATGTAATTTTCTATGGAGCTGATAGGAACGGATTCCCCCTTAATGCCGAGAACACAGGAACCTTCACACTGCTTCTCGTGAGGACATACATAAGAACATACAAGTGATAGGGGGTTATTATTAAACAACATTTCACCGGCATCTTGTATATCTCCATTTAAAAACATAGATATCATTTCTTTGATTGAAGTGTTTACCGGGCAGCCCTTGCTGCATCTGGGATTTTTGCATTGGAGACATCTTTTTGCTTCTGATATTAAATTCTTATTCATTAGCATCACCTACTTTTTATAATAAGTAAATATATCATAGTCAGACCTTACTATCAAGAATAGATATATTAATAACAATAATGTTAAAAACTGAACATGTAAATAATCCTTTGCTAATAAACATTATTATTTAAATTGAAGAATCAACCAAAATGTTATGATGCAATTTCCCTGAATAATAGTATAATAAATTAAGACAATTTTATAATTTATGGAGGAATATATGCAAAAACTGTTTCTTGATTTTGATGGGACAATAACTGATTCAATAAAGGCATATTGTAATGTATATAATAAGACTTATAACGAAAAGACAGGATATAAAAGGGCAGATTATAATCTTGTAGAAAGATATGATTTAAAGGATGAATGTGGACTCGTAAATCATCAGGAGGAAATATTTTCTACTAAAAATTATTTTCAGGAGCTGGAGTTTTTCCCCGGAGCTTATGAAGTCCTGCAAAGGCTTAATACAAAGTATGATCTGATAATATGTTCCATCGGGACTCTTACTAATATTTCTAATAAATCCTTATGGATTAAATCAAAGCTGCCATTTATAGATAATACAATTTTAATATCCACCAAGCTATTGCCTGGAGGAATAAAAACAGACAAGAGTTCTATAAATATGAGAGGTGGTATTTTTATTGATGACCATCAGGAAAATCTCTTCACATCTGATGCAGACTATAAGATCTGTTTTGGCAGAAAATATGATTGGAACAGTAAATGGCTGGGGGACAGGTGCTTAACCTGGGAACAGATAGAAAATAAACTATAATGGTTTGTTGGAAAAATAAATCATTAAATTTTCACATATAATCGTTTACATTAATGAACCTGCATTTTCAGGTGTTGACAAGGGTAAAGTATTCTGATATCATACTAACAAATGAATAATAAAAACTGCTTATCCAGAGAGGTGGAGGGAATGGCCCTATGAAACCCGGCAACCAAGTACTCATTCGTACTATGGTGCTAATTCCAGCAGCGTAAGCTGAAAGATAAGGAGACTACGTGATTAATTGATATTAAACTCGAGGTTTCCTCGGGTTTTATTTTTTTATTCGTTTAGGGAAAAGCATGCTGACCCAATATCAAGCTTTGCTTCCTTATAGAATAATACAGGAGGACTTAAATTGATAAAGGTAACAAAATTAGAAAAATATTTTTCAAAGGAACATATTCTAAAGTCAATAGATCTGCAGATCAATGATGGTGAAATATTTGGATTAGTAGGTTCCAGCGGTGCAGGTAAATCAACACTCCTCAGATGTCTAAACGGTCTGGAAGCTTATGACAGCGGAAGAATAGAAATAATGGGCAAGGAAGTTAAAAACCTTAAGAATAAAGAGCTTAGGGAGTTTAGAAAAGATCTGGGTATGATATTTCAGAACTTCAGCCTTTTGGAGAGAAAAAATGTATATGATAATATTGCGCTGCCTCTTCAGGTATGGGGTTATAAGAAAGACCAAATAAAGATGCGGGTTGAAAAGCTTCTTAAGATTGTCCAACTGGAGGATAAGATCTTCTCAAGACCAAAGGAGCTGAGCGGGGGCCAAAAACAGAGAGTGGCAATTGCAAGAGCTCTGGCCTTAGAACCAAAAGTTCTTTTATGTGATGAAGCTACATCTGCACTGGACCCAAACACAACCAAATCAATTCTCACACTGCTTAGGGAAATCAATGAGAATCTGGGAATAACAATAGTTATTGTGACTCATCAGATGGAGGTTGTAAAAGAGGTTTGCAGCCGGGCTGCAGTATTAGATGATGGACAAGTTGCAGCATCAGGAAAGGTAGAGGATATTTTTTTAAGGCAGCCAAAATCACTTAAAAAATTATTATCAGAAGAAGAGATTCTGCCAAAAGAGGGGGTTAATATAAAGTTATTTTTTCCAAAGGATTATTCCGGGGATAGCATTATAACATCAATGGCAAGAGACCTTGATATGAATTTTTCAATTGTTTGGGGGAAACTTGAAAAATTCAGGGATGATATATTAGGCAGCCTGGTAATAAATATCAAAGAGGAAGAAAAAGAGAAGGTATGTAACTATCTTAATAAAAAGGACATTGGCTGGGAGGTGGTAATAGATGGGTAAATTTTTAGAAGCCTGGAACAACTATCTGCTTCAGGGAATAATTGACACATCGTATATGGTGGGGCTTTCAACATTATTTGCAGTAATAATCGGATTTATTTTAGCAATTATTCTTATTGTCACTGATAAAAATGGTTTAAGACCAAATAAAGTAATATACAGGATATTGGATTTTATAATAAATGTACTGAGATCTTTCCCATTTATAATACTTATACTGGCTCTCCTGCCTGTTACCAGGTTTATAGTCGGAAAAAGTATAGGAAATACTGCAGCTATTGTTCCGCTGACCATAGGTACCGCTCCCTTTGTTGCCAGGGTTATTGAAAGCTCGCTGAAAGAAGTGGATAAAGGGATAATCGAAGCTGCAAAATCCTTTGGAGCAAGTGATATTCAGATTCTATTTCAGGTAATGATAAAGGAATCTATACCGTCAATAATAAGAGGAATTACTTTAGTTGTAATATCAGTAATAGGCTATAGCGCTATGGCGGGGGCAATAGGGGCTAAAGGCTTAGGATATGTAGCTATATCAATAGGGTATCAGAGATTTGATGACCAGTTAATATTATATACGGTAATCATATTAGTAATATTAGTTCAGCTTATTCAGATTATTGGGGACACATTATACAAAAAACTAAAATAGTAAATTTGGAGGGAAATTACAATGAAAAAAATAATATCAATATTAACAGCTATATTCGTTCTGGCAGCAGTGCTTACAGGCTGCGGTGCCAAGAAAAGTTCAGACAGCAAAAGCACAAGCAGTGACAAGGTTATAAAAATTGGGGCAACTTCAAATCCACATGCAATAATTCTTGAAAAAATCAAGCCAGTACTTGAAAAAGAAGGATATAAACTTGAGATAACTGTATTTGATGACTATGCTCTATTAAATCCATCCTTAGTTAATGGAGAACTTGATGCAAACTTCTTCCAGCACGTTCCATACCTGGAGGAGTTCAATAAGAGCAAAAATGCTGATTTAGTAGCAGTTCAGAAGGTTCATATAGAGCCAATGGGTATATATTCAAAGACACTTAAAAAGGTTACTGATATTAAAGAAGGATCAGAAATAACAATTCCGGCTGACCCGTCAAACGGTTCAAGAGCATTAAAGCTTCTTGCAAAAGCAGGATTAATAACAGTTCCGGACAAGGAAGTTTTAAAGGTTCAGGATATTACAGGAAATCCAAAGAACTTAAAGATAACAGAAGTTGATGCTAAGCAGCTTCCAAACACCCTTCAGGATGTAGCACTTTCAGTAATTAACTCAAACTATGCATTAGAAGCTAAACTAAGCCCGGTAAAGGATTCATTGTTCACAGAAAGCGGAGATTCACCCTATGCTAATGTAATAGCAGTTAAGAAGGGACATGAGAACGACGAGAAAATAAAAGCTTTAGTCAAAGCAATAACAACACCAGAAGTAAAACAGTACATCCTGGATGAGTTTAAAGGAGCAGTTGTACCAGCTTTCTAATCAGGCAGCGGCCTACAGAAAATTATAGTTTATATAAGTACAATTAAAAAGGTCATGGAAGGGACTACCTTCTATGACCTTGATTTTTTATACTCTA
>JAJBWD010000021.1:0-6472 GCA_032907345.1 Bacillota bacterium
ACAGCTTTTATAAGCCAGTCCCCAATTGTGTTAATTGATGAAATTGAAAATGCAGGAATTGACAGGCGGCAGGCAATAGAGATTTTAGCCAAAAAGGAAAAGATTATTTTCGTTTCCACCCATGATCCGCTCTTGGCAGTAAGCGCTGATAAACGCATCGTTATCAAAAATGGCGGAATATATAAGTTAATTAAAATTTCTGATGCTGAGAAGCGGAGGCTTCCGGCCATTGAAAAGCTTGATAGTACATGGATGATGCTAAGGAGCCGTCTCCGGGGCGGCGAGCTCATTACGGAGGATTTATTTAAACTGTAAAAGGAGAGTATATTATGTGGGAATTATATGATGATTTGATAAGGGGGATTCCGGAGGATTTAAAAGTTGATGATCTTGTATGCGGATGCAGAAATTCCTATGTCCGAAGCGGGAATGGCTCTGGAGTCGGAAATTATTATCTTTGTGATACCAGAATGCCCATGTTTTCAAAGAATTTGATTGGAGCACCGCTGCGGGAAGCGGCAGAGTGTGTTAAGTCATGGAACTTTGTGGAGGCTTCCATTGGAGTTGCTGCAATTAATGCCTACTATAACAATCCGGAGGTGGCAAGAAAAAATGGTGTAGAATTTTCTGATTCAAAGTTTGTTGAGGACAGATTGTTTGATCCCTTTATTATGACTCAAAATGAGGTAAAAAATAAAAAGGTTACTGTCATTGGACATTTTCCTCTTCTGGAAAATCTGTTTCAGCCAATATGTGATCTTTCTATAATTGAATGGGAACCTGTAGAAGATGGTGATTATCCCATAACAGCCTGTGAATATCTGCTGCCTCAAAGCGACTTTGTTTATCTAACCTGCAGATGTGTCATGAATAAAACCCTGCCCAGAGTTTTGGAACTCTCAAAGAATGCGGAACGGATTACCATGGTTGGCCCGGGAACTCCACTGGCGCCTGTTTTGTTTGATTATGGAATTGAAGAACTGTCAGGATTTATGATAAAGGATCAGGCCCGTGCCCTCAGGGTTATTTCAGGTGCAGAAAATGTTACGATATATCCTACAGGTCAGAAAGTAAGCTTTAAAAGAAGTCAAAGAAATTTGAAATAAAAAACTTTAGTTTCTGCATCAAAAATTGTTATCCGTGTTAAAGTATAGTATATAACTTTACAGCCTTAAAATGGTCATAAGGGAAGGCATATACTATTTTATTGTAATAGATAGACTGCATATTATAATTTAGCAGGAAAATATTTAGAAGGAAGTGTTTATATGGATAATCATTTTGAAGAGGATTTGGAAAAGGCACGTATATTTCATGGCCATTTATGCGGCGGTATAATTTTAGGGGTAAGAATTGCCCGTGCAGGCCTGAATTATCTGGGAATAGAAGAACCTGCTAAAAATAAAGATTTTATTGTATTTGTAGAAGCAGACCGATGCCTGACAGATGCTGTTCAGTCCGTAACAGGATGCTCCCTGGGAAAAAGAAGGCTGAAGTGGATTGATTATGGTAAAATGGGTGCCAGCTTTATTGACATGAATACACAAAAGGGAATAAGAATTGTTGTAAAAGCTGAGAAAAGACCTTCACTGGATCAGGATGTACTTTCCTTTTGGAAACAGTATACTGATGAACAGATTTTTAAATTTGAGCCTGTTAAGGTGGATATTCCCCCTGAGGATCTGCCAGGAAAGCCTGTTAAAAATGTAAAATGTACAGTTTGCGGTGAGAATGTTATGGATGGCAGAGAAATAGTTAAAGATGGAGAGGTATTATGCAAGGCATGTGCCAACGGTGCTTATTATAGAAAAATATAAAAGCTTTGCTGATAATTCAAGTTCAATATTGATTATGAAGAAAGGATGCTGCCTTGCATGGAAACAGATACTATTACACTTAGTCCAATAGGGATTGTTAAATCTGAGATAAAAGATGGAAAAGATATGCCGCTTGGCGGAATAAAAGCCCAAATAGAAGTACTTCCACAATATATTGAAGCACTGGAGCGTATAGATGAGAGCTCCCATTTATGGATTTTATCCTGGTTTCATAAAGCTGCCAGGGATGTAATGAAGGTTGTACCGAGAAAAGCTAATCCAGAGGCAGGTGAATTCGGAGTATTTGCAGTCAGAACTCCTGTCAGGCCAAACCCTATTGCATTGACCTTAGTGAAACTGGAAAGGGTTCAGGGAAACATTCTTTATGTTACCGGACTTGATGCCATTGATGGGACACCTGTTCTTGATATAAAACCCTACTTTAAGAATGATATAGTGTAATCCTGCCAGACAGAGGAAATAGGCACTAAAAAAGACAGTGCCAATGAAGCTTATTATCAGAAAATCTAGAAAGGATGATATGATATGTGGGAGATATATGATGAACTGATTAATGAAATTCCTGAAAATCTGACAGTACTTGAATGTATGAGTGCATCTTCCTGGACTCTTGTACGTTCAGAGCAGGGATTAGGTATTGCTATGACTATAAAGGGAGGCAGGCAGGGATCTAAACTTTGTAATATTTCCGGAATGAAGCTAAAAGAGCTTGCAGAATATTCAAAGTCATGGAATATGCTTGAAGCTTCACTAGGGATGGCTGCAATAAACTCAGCATTTAATAATCCCCAATCATTTTCAGATATTACCGGTAAGCCAATAACTGAATCTGATGATTCGGAAAAGAACAATGCTTTTAAAGTATTGGAGCCGGAAATGAAAGATAAAAAAGTAGCAGTTATCGGCCATTTCCCGGAAATTGAGAAACTTGAAAGTATATGTGAATTATCTATACTTGAAAGAGAACCACAATCAGGTGATTATCCTGACCCGGCCTGTGAATATTTACTTCCCGAGCAGGATTTTGTATTCATAACCGGCACTGCATTTACCAACAAGACAATGCCCAGGTTAATTGAGCTGTCTATGAAGGCAAAAATTGTTTTAGTAGGACCCAGTGTACCTGTTTCCAAGGTTTTATTTAAATATGGGGTAAGCTTTATAGCTGGATGCATAACAATAGATGAAAAACATATTTGGAAGACAGTTCAGGAAGGGGGAAAAATGAATATATTTAAAAACGGCGGTGCAATGGTATGTATTCACTCATGAAAAAATCAGGACTCATTTTAGTTTTAGCTGCAGCATTTTTATTTTCCCTCAGCAATAGGTAATCATAAAGAAAGGATGTATATATAATGGAATCTAAAAGCATAACACTTAAACCTGTAGGAATCGTAAAATCTGCTATAAAAAAGAGCAAAATTATGCCTCTTGGCGGAGTTACGGCTCAGATAGAAGTATTTCCACATTATAAAAAGGCATTGGACCGTATTGAAGAGAGTTCACATTTGTGGATTTTGTCATGGCTTCATAAGGCACCACGGAATATGTTGAAAGTAATACCAATGAAAATCAATCCCTTAGCAGATGAATTTGGTGTGTTTGCAATTAGATGCCCGGCAAGACCTAATCCTATCGCATTAACCTTAGTTAAGCTGGAAAAGGTTGAAGAAAACATTCTTTATGTTACCGGACTTGATGCCATTGATGGGACGCCTGTTCTCGATATAAAGCCGTACTATAAGAGTGATATAGTACTATCTTTCCGGTCGCCGGATATAAGTAAAAAAGGTAATAATTCAGAAAAGTCAGGTGATTAATTTGAAGGACTTTAAAAATAGTAAAACTAAGGAAGAAGCTTTAAGTTTACTGTTCGAAAAATATCACCCAAAAAAACAAATTGAAATTGTTCCTGTTTCAGAAGCCATCAACAGAGTACCTGCACAGAATATCTATTCCTGCAATACTCTGCCGGTAGAAAGAGCTTCAATGATGGACGGCATAGCTGTATCTTCAAGTTGTTTTAAAAATGGCATTCCGGATACTTCCGGCTGGATTGAGGGAAGAGAATATGAAAGAGCTGATACCGGTGATGATTTTGATGATCGTTATGATGCTGTAATTGCCATTGAAGATGTTTCTTTTGATGAACCTGGCAGGCTTAAACTCAATGGTGAATTATCGGTAAAGGTAGGAACTGGTGTTAAAGCTCGGGGAAGCCTCATAAAAGAGGGTGACTCAGTATTAAAAATCGGTATGCCGATTCGCCCTGGTGATTTGGCTGCTTTGGTCTTAGGCGGAATAACTGAGGTACTTGTAATTAAAAAACCTGTGGCAGCCTTCATTCCAACCGGCAGTGAGCTTGTATCAGCAGGTACAAAGCCCCATAGAGGTCAAAATGTAGATTCCAACAGTATTATGGCCAGGCATATGCTTCTTGAGATGGGTGCTGAACCTTTGTGTTATCCTATTGTAAAGGATAATCCTGAATGCATTGAAAGTGCCTTGGATAAATCATTAAAAGAAGCAGATATCGTTATAATAAATGGCGGTTCTTCTAAGGGAGAAGAGGATTTCACTTTAAAAGTAATGAGAAGCAGGGGCGAGGTTTTATTACATGGAGTTACTGCAGGACCCGGAAGACCTATGGGACTGGCAGTTATTGAGGGAAAGCCTGTAATAAATTTACCCGGACCCTCGATAGCTGCATATTATGGGTTAGACTGGTGTATCAGAGCTATAGTCAGCAAGTGCCTGGGCTTACCTGTGATAAAACGTCAAAGGGTTTCTGCTGTCCTTACTGAAGATATGCCTTGTCCGAAACAGATTTCATTTTTGTGTAAGGTGAATGTAAAAAAAGCTGAGGATGGGATTTATACAGCTTCTCCCATTCCCTTCAAAACTGCCAGTATTGGAATGTGTCTGGGAACAAATGCCCAGTTTGTTTCGGAAATTGGTGAAGGAAACTATAAAAAAGGAGATATCATCTTCGTGGAACTTCTTTGCAGTGAAGAATTTATAATTTAAAAGGTACAGGGCAAAAATTAAATAGATTATAATATTTTAAAAAGCTTTCCATAATAAAATCATGGGAAGCTTTTTAAACTTTAAATATTAAAAGTATAACTGACAGAAAAAACAAATTTATACTGATTCCCACTTGTTTACATACTATTTATAACTACCACAGACATGGTTTTCAAAATAACATATAACTATATTCTAAGAATAAAATATAAAATGAAGCTGATTAAAATTATTTAAACAGTTAAAGGAGTATATTTTATGTGGGAATTATATGATGATCTGATAAAGAATATTCCGGAGAATCTGACAGTTGATGAACTTGTATGCGGATACAGGAATTCTTATGTCCGCAGCGGAAATGGTTCGGGAGTGGGTAATTATTATTTATGTGATACAAGAAACCCCAAGGTTTCGAAAAATTTAATTGGAGCGCCCCTTCGTGAAGCTGCAGAATGTGTAAAGTCGTGGAACTTCATAGAAGCTTCCATTGGAGCCGCTGCAATTAATGCCTACTATAATAATCCCGAAGTGGCAAGAAAAAATGGCGTGGAATTTTCAGATTCAAAATGGGTTGAGGATAGATTATTTGATCCCTTTATCATGTCCCAAAATGAAGTAAAGGGTAAAAAAGTTACTGTCTTTGGACATTTTCACCTTTTGGAAAGACTGTTTGAGCCGATATGTGATCTTTCTATAATTGAATGGGAACCGGAGGATGGGGATTATCCTTTAACAGCATACGAATATCTGCTGCCTGAAAGTGACTATGTTTATTTAACCTGCAGGTGTGTAATGGATAAAACATTGCCCAGGGCTTTGGAGCTTTCAAAGAATGCTAAACGGATTACCCTGGTGGGACCCGGTACTCCGCTGGCTCCGGTGTTATTTGATTATGGAATTGAAGAACTGTCAGGATTCATGATTAAAGATCATGAACGTGCCTTCAGGATTATATCGGGCAGCGAAAAGGTGAGAATATATACTGCCGGGCAGAAAGTATGCCTTAAGAGAAGCCAAAGGACAGACCTTTTGCAGCATAGTAATAACAGATAATAGTGTATTCTGAATTTATTATAATAATTTGCAAACAGTTAAAAATAAGCCTCTTCCATAAGTTTAAGGAGGAGGTTTTATTAAGTAAGGAAACTGCATAAATATATTTGGCTTGATAATTATCCATAATCATATAAGCCTCATATAAATTATTTTTTTAGGCAAAATGTGAAAAGTGAACTGGGTGGCATCCAAATATATTCATCGTTTTGTATTGTTTTATAATGGTTTGTAATGTTATAATAAAGTTATTCAAAAAAGGGTAACGTTATGAAACATAATAAAAATGAATGACGCAGATGATATCCATAGTTACATAACTTCAGATATTGCAGCTGGATACAAATGGACTGCTATGTGAATATATCAAAATACAGGAGATGATACCATGGAAAAAAGAGCTGAAAAAATCATTACAGAAGTAAAAAAAGTAATAAAAGGAAAAGATGATGTAATTGAAAAAATACTGGCAGTTATTCTTGCTGGTGGACATATATTACTT
Source organism: Bacillota bacterium (assembly GCA_032907345.1). Lineage (GTDB taxonomy): Bacteria > Bacillota > Clostridia > Clostridiales > Clostridiaceae > JAJBWD01. Next base: position 6,424 of record JAJBWD010000021.1, read on the forward strand.
GAGGATGTGCCCGGTGTTGGAAAAACCAGTATGGCTGTTGCATTTTCCA
>JAJBWD010000022.1:0-3619 GCA_032907345.1 Bacillota bacterium
ATGTAACAACTAGGAGCTCTTACTGCATGATAATATTACATCGAAATTAATTCTCATTAAAAAATAATATAAATAAGTCTGGTATATATACTAATGTTCCAAATATTATTATTAATATAGAAAGAATTGTGTCTAATATTGTAAAAATGTATCATAAAAGATATAATTAATATAAATACCCTAGGATAAGAGGTTTTTGTATTAATTTTTTTATCCACTATTCTAGCTTATATTGGTGCTTTATAATTTTACAAGGAGGGTTAAACATGTATGATGAGTTAGAATTAAGAAAATTTGTTGTTCCTGAATTTGTATATGGATTAGATGCAAGGCTTTTGGCAGGAAAATATGCTAAGAATCTGGGTGCCAGAAAAGCACTTGTAGTAACAGACCCCGGAATAATAGAAGCTGGCTGGCTGGACGATATTCTAAGTGAACTTGATTCTTATAATATAAAATATATCGTTTTTAGTGATATTAGCCCTAATCCTCGTGATTATCAGGTTATGGAAGGTGTAAAGGTTTTCAAATCGGAAAAATGTAATTTTATACTTGCTGTTGGGGGAGGCAGCCCAATGGACTGTGCAAAGGGTATAGGTATTCTATCTTCAAACTCTGGAAATATTCTAGATTTTGAGGGTGTGGATATGGTAGCAACCCCTGGTCCGCCGCTTATATGTATTCCAACAACTGCGGGCTCATCTGCAGATATTTCACAGTTTGCAATTATATTAAATACTAAAAAAAGGGCAAAGACAGCTATAATAAGTAAAACTGTTGTACCGGATATTGCACTGATTGATCCCCGGACATTAACAACAATGAAACCTTATCTTGCTGCCTGCATAGCTATGGATTCACTGACTCATGCCATTGAGGCATATGTTTCAAATGCCCAGTCAGCTATTTCTGATGTTCATGCTATTGAAGCCATTCGTCTCCTTTCATCTAATATGCTGCCTGCACTCTCAAACCTGGATGATATAAACATGCTTAGTAAATTGATGTTAGGAAGTCTTCATTCCGGTATGGCCTTTTCAAATGCCAGCCTTGGGCTAGTACATGCTATGGCTCACAGTCTGGGAGGCAGATACGACCTGCCTCATGGGGAATGTAATGCAATCTTATTAGAACATGTAGTCGCTTTTAATTTCAAATATTCACCTGACAGATTCAGGCAGATTGCTTCTGCTATGGGCCTGAATACCTTAGGTAAAAGTGATGATGAGGTTTTAGCAAGCCTTACTGAAAAACTGCGTATTCTCAGAGAGGGTGCTGATATTCCATCTAAGATTAAATGCAGCGGCATAACATCACAGGATATTTCTATACTTGCCGATAATGCATTAAATGATCCCTGTATGGTTACTAATCCGGTTTTCCCTTCAAAAAGAGATATAGAGGTATTATATGAAAAAATTATGTGAAGAAACCCAAGATCCTTTACTTTTGCGTGAAAAAATAATAGGTTTAGGTGAACATTCCATAAAAAAAAGTTATTATCCAGAGCTGCAGAAGAGGCTTAAGGAGATTGAGCAAAGCAATGCAGAAAAAAAGGCACTGATTTATGCTATTCCGGATACACTTTTGTTAATGAACAGAGAGGGAGTGATATTAGAATACGTCCCTGACAAAATTTTTCAACAAAAAGTAACTGAAACAAAACTATCAGAGAAAAAGATAGAAGAGATTTTGCCGGAAAATATATTAGATGTCTTTATGGCTAATGCTAAAAAAGTGCTTGACTCAGGAATAATTCAGCAGTTTATTTACAGCACCGGACAGAAGAAATCAAAAAAACATTATGAAACCAGAGCCGTTGCCAGTGGAGAAAATGAAATTCTTTTTATTATAAGAGACATCACTGAAAGAGTGCTTATGGAAGAAAAATTAAAATTCTTAGCTGTTAGAGACTATTTGACAGGACTTTATAACAGGGCATATTTTGAAGAAGAAATGAAAAATATTGAAGAAAAAAGTATCTTCAATGTTGGTATAGTGATCTGTGATGTTGATGGACTGAAAATAATCAATGACACTTTTGGGCATCAAAATGGTGATGTTATATTAAAGGAATCTGCCTCAATTATTTCCAGCTGTTTTTCCTCTAAAGATATTGTTGCAAGAATCGGAGGAGATGAATTTGCAGTTCTCCTAAGAGGAGCGGAACATGACTATATAGAGAAAGCTTGTGCCGCAATATCCGAGAAGGTAATTTCATGTAACAACAATATTTTAAATATAGAAGTAGGTATTTCAGTAGGTTATGCATTCAGCGGCGATTTTAAAGGGGAAGTCCAAAAGCTTTTTTCTGAAGCAGACAGTAATATGTATAGAAATAAACTGTTAAAAAGCGGGAGTATCAGGAACGCACTTGTAGTTACCATGATGAAGGCCCTTGAAGCACGAGATTTTATAACAGAAGGACATGCTGAAAGGATGGAAAATATATCTGCTGTAATAGCAAAAAAGCTTTCTCTTTCTGAAAGACAAATTAATGATATAAGGCTTCTGTCCCAGTTCCATGATATTGGAAAGGTAGGTATAGCTGACAGCATTCTCTTTAAGCCGGGAAGTCTTAATGATGAAGAAAAGATTATAATGCAAAGACATAGTGAGATAGGCAACAGGATAGCAAGTGCATCACCGGAACTATCCCACATTGCCCACCTTATTTTAAAGCACCATGAAAGATGGGATGGCAGTGGATATCCTCTGGGTTTAAGCGGTCATGATATACCCCTTGAATCAAGAATTGTTGCCATTGCTGATGCATACGATGCTATGTCCAATGACAGACCTTACAGGAAAGCAATGAAAAAGGAAAATATCATTAAGGAATTTAAAATTAATTCAGGCTCACAGTTTGACCCGGAATTAGTCTCAATTTTTGTTTCAATGTTGTTAAATGGTGAACTTGAAAATATTTAATTACTTAGGGGCTGTTGCATTAGCGGTTTTTTAAATTGCTAATATTACAGCCCCTTCCTATTTGTTATCTGATTACATTGTATTATTTAAAAAGTAATTTAATATTTATTTGTGCTTTACCGGAATCTGAAGTTCAGTGAGCCAGTCATCGATACTGTCTTTGTTCCAGATACCGTCAATATAGCTTTCTCTTGGATTATCGGTAACTTTATACCCGTTATCCTCAATCCATTTGAAAGCATATGCATATGCCTTTGATAACCCGCTGTAGGAGCCCTTATGCATTACAGATACAGCTGTTACACTTTCTATTTTTTTAAATTTTATGCCGCCTGTTTCCTTTCCGAACTTGTTTACTGCCTCACAAAACTCAATATTAATATTCTTCTCCTTATATTCTCCATCCAGGTAAACAATGAAACAGTATTCCGGAACACTGCATTTTATATCCGGATTTGCCTTCATGCATTCCTGGCCTATTGCTGGAATAATTTTAAAATACGAATCGTAGCTGGGAACCGTTAACCTCTTGTAATAAACGATACACTCCGGTAATTCTTTGATGATTGCCTGATAACTCATAAAACTTTCCTCCTCTTTTCCTGATATAATGAATTCAATTCTGGAAAGCTGGTCTGTAAGACGGTCCATTTCAGTATTGAGCTCTCGGTTATGCTTTGTAATGATA
>JAJBWD010000023.1:0-3611 GCA_032907345.1 Bacillota bacterium
ATGGCCTTTATAAAATAAAAAAATAGAATTAGTTTCTTTAAACCAATAGGAAATCCGTAATGGATTTCCTTAATAATTTATTAATTATCAATGTTGCCCATATATTTTTAGATTGTATTGAACTTTTTACAAAATACATTTATCTAATTAGTGTTCTATTAATAAAGGGGAGGAATTGTTAAATTGCTGAATTTGGAAAGTATTTTAAAAGCTCCTGAAATTACAAATGATGTAAGGTTAGCAAGCAAAGGAAATAAAGAAGCTTTTTGCAGGTTAATTGATAGTAATAAGAATCAGCTTTATAGAATCGCTAAAGGTATTATTTACACAGAAGATGATATCGATGACGCATTGCAGGAAACAATATTAAACGCATGGCTTCATATAAACAGCCTAAAAAAAGAAGAGTACTTTAAAACCTGGCTAATTAGAATATTAATAAATGAATGTTACAGTATTCTCAGTAAGAGGAAAAAGGTTATCCATCTGGAAGAAATTAAGCCTATTGAAAGTAATGATATTAATTCAAATGAAGAAATTGATTTATGGAATGCATTAAATTCACTCAGCGATGAATTGAGGACTACAGTCATATTATTTTACTTTGAAGATTTACATTATAAAGAAATTGCAGCAATTTTAAAAATATCAGAAGGTACAGTAAAATCAAGATTATCCAGAGCTAAAGTTAAACTGGAAGGAATGTTAAATATTGCTGTGGAAGGGGAATAATAATGAATAATAATTTTGATGAATATAAAAATGCATATGAAAATGCTAATATATCCAATGAAGCAGATATAAGAATTAGGATGACTCTTGAAAACTTACCTAAAAGAAGAAAAAAGTATGGATTTAGTATTGCAGCAGCAGTAATTATTTTTATATGCGCCTGTTCTTTTCTTATAATGCCAACATTACAGGTTAAGGCATACTCAATTTTTAGGACAGTATTTGGATGTTTTGTTAAAGAAAATAATTTGAATAGTAATTATGATAAGTATGCTGAAGTGATTAATAAAACTGTGGATAATAACGGTATAAAAATAACTATTGACAGTGTTCTTTCAGATTCATTGGGAGTAACTTTAGGATATACATTAAAAACTGAAAAAAGTATAAAAGGAGCTTATTTAGATATAACTAAGGTTTTTGTTAACGGTAAAGGAGTTCGTTTTATAAATAACTGCGGTTACTATAAAGAAATAAATAATGGAGAATATGCAGGATATCAATTTTTAAAAATAAAAGATTTACCTGAAAAGTATGAATTAGAAATACAAGTATCCAATATAGAAAACATTGCGGGAAAGTGGGATTTTAAATTAAATGCTTCAAGTGCTGAGGCTGATAGGAATACTTTATTTTCAAATTCCAGCTTTGAAAAGGTATCAGGTAACGGAACACTTAAAATATCAAAAGTTGTGTCCACACCATTAAGTACTTACACTGAGTTAACCTATAAAAGTAAGGAGCCTATAATAAATAAGGATAAAATACCATATCCAAGCATGATTTTTATAGATGAAAATAATAGAATTGTTAATATTGAGGATGCTCAAAATACAATTATCGACCAATATACTTATAAAACTGAATTCTATATTAAAGAGGGGTCAGTAGAAAAGCTTGCAATCATACCATACAAGGCACCTGAAATTTCTAAAGAGCCAAGAAAACTTACTGATGATTATGAATTTTATAATTTGAGGTCTAAAACGCCTTTTATAATAAATGCTGGAGATCTAGGGTCAATTACTATAAATTCCATTAACGAAACAAGTGAAAAGGTAATATTGGACTGTTCAACGGACAGCATTTATGGTGATTGGATAATTAATTCTTTAGGACTTGGTTATGATATTAATTTAAATATGGCACCTGGAATTTCTAATTTTAATCCTATTTACTATAACAAAAAAACAATGGACTATTTAAAAACTATAGCAAATTTTCATAATGTATTATTGGAGTTTGATAAGGAGCCCGGTTTGAATAAAAGTAAATACACGCTTGTATTTGAAAAATATATAAAGAATATAAAAATATATCCTGAACTTAAAATTACTGTTCCAATGAAGTGATATTTTAAATGCTGCCGGCATATGAAATGAATTAAATTTAATTTAGGGGGGGGAATTTATGTGAAATCATACGAATACAGAATAGAACAAATTCAAATTGAACTGAAAAGTATATTAAAATCAGATAAGAGTGAATATAATAAAGAAATTGTTGAAAAGTTAAATTTGCTTGGCGAAGAAGGCTGGGAATTAGCAGCTGTAGATGGAACATGGTTTTATTTTAAAAGAGTTTATTTATAATTACCTTATATTTTTCATCTTTTACGAACTAACGGGAACTCCCATTCCAGTTCCCGTTAAATGATATATATTCAATACTATTTGTCTCCTAAACAGGGAGACGTTTTTTCTGTAACATAATTTATTGAGGTTACTCTCTCCAAGTTAACTATTGCCGGTTTATACGTGGGATCCAGCGCATTTGCTGCCAGATAATGCTTTTCCGCCTGGCATAAATCACCTGTAAGCTCAGATAATGCTCCAAACAGGTTTTGCGCTTCCGGAGCATCCGAGTTTTCCAGCATGGCATAGAGCAGATATTTCTCAGCTGCAGGGTAATTTTTTGAGTGCAGTGCCGTGGCTGCATATTTTATATTCTGATCATAATGAGTTGTTTTATTATTTCTTATCATAAATTTCACCTTTTCAAACACAGCCTTAAGCTGTCATTTTTCTTTTTTTAAAATAAACAGCAGCAGCAATTAAAGCAGTTAAGCTCAATAAGGCTAGAATTTTTACCTTATTATAATCTATAGGCTGAATTACTTTATTTCCTTTTTCTATTACAGATAAACTTTTTATGTGAATATCCATATCTCCGCCGTGTTCACTGCAGGCTCTATGAAATTCACCCTGAATTTTTACTATGTCACCTTTCTGCTTATAATTTCCAAGGGCAGTTACACGGTCAATTATGCTGGTTTCACCCCATATACCAATGGCATTGCTGCCATCGCTTATATTAATCCAGGAATAATCTCCTCTTTTCATAATCTCGCCGACAGCTTCACCCTTAATCATAACTGTCTTTCCATCAAAGGCCTTTCCATTTTCTATAAGATCATTGAAGTTTGTAATATCCTGTGCAAAGGTTACAGTTGAAGCTGTTAATATTATAATTAAACTTAGCAGTGCTATCTTAAACATTTTAAACATAATTTTTTACATCCTCCAAATACGAAGCCTATCAGTGCAAATACGGATATAAATTCAAGCCTTCCTAAATACATGGCAATTATATAATATACCTTCATCACAGTGGGCATTGATGGTGCTGATACACCGATGGAAAGCCCTACATTTCCTGTTACGGAAGCTGCTTCAAAGGCAGAACTGGGCATAGAGTATCCATAGTAGCATCCAATTGCGGTTCCTATTGTAAAAAGAGCAATATAACATATTATAATAAAGGCTGCGCTTTTTACTGCAGCATTATCTAATATCTGATCCTTCATATAGTGATATTTATATACTTTAACCTGTCTTTCAGGACTTAAAGTTTTTCTCTCTTCTGCATTTATCCCCTTA
>JAJBWD010000024.1:0-5798 GCA_032907345.1 Bacillota bacterium
AAGCCGTATTTCTTTTTTCTATTTATTGTTCCTGAAATTATGCTAAATAAAAATAAGTATTTATACTCGCTTTTGTATGCTCCTGTAAGTAAAATCAGAACAGAAAGACCTGCTACATATATAACATCTTCAAATAGTATTGCAATATTCTTAATTTCACCTTCATAAGATATTACATATATAAAAGTCCATATAACCAGTATAATAATCAAAACAATAGGAGTAATACAAAAATACTTATTAAGTACAAAATAATATTCAAAGTTAACATTTGAATTTTGAATAATTAACATTATATATAATAATGTACAGAATTTTATAATTGAAATTATTGCTGCAATATCTTTATAATCATAATTATTTTTCATAATACTCACCTTAATGAAGGGGACTTTCATTTCGTTATTTCACATCGGGTTTGATAATTACTGTCAAAAAAATCTAGCAATTATTATTAATGCAAATAAAGCATACATACACTTAATAATATATACAACATTAGTATATTATATCATATTTTGTTGCTATACAGAGATTTTAAGAAAGAAATTGCAGAAATTATGACAATTGAGTATTGATTTACTAAGTTTTTATTTCTTTTAATATATGACTTAAGAATTAAAATGTACATATCCTTTAAATCCAAAGTGGTTAATAACTTGTCACAGTAATGTTATTAACCACTTTTTTGATAGCTTCAGCCATTAAAAACATCTATTCCTTTCAATATTTTTGCTTACAATATAGCTGCTTATTTTTGGATACCATTCTTTATAGAGCTTAGGGTCCTCTTCTTTTAATATTGTCAGGAAAGAGTCTAATACTCCCAGTTTATTTAGTCCTTTTGAAAGATGCTGGGGAAAATCTCTTTTTTCTGAATAAAAACCTTTAGGATCTATTACTTTTAAACTGCCATCAACTTGTACATATATATCTCTGCATCTGATATCAATTCTTGTAAATTTTAGTTTTTTAAATTCCTTCAGCAATTTTATTATATTATGTCCTAACTTATTATTCATGCCGTGTTCCATTATATAATTTAATAAAATTTCCCCGTCTACACACTCTCTTACTATATAGTTAGCACCAATCTCATAGATTCCCGGGAAATATTTATTCCCATTGACCCTTTCAAGAATACTATATTCATCTTCAAAATCTTTATTATTAAAAAAGATCTTAATAACATGGTGATTTGGAAGCTGATAAACTGTGCCATTATTACCTCTGCCCAGAAATATAGGGCTCCTTAAATCATCAGGATTAAATTTATTTCTGTTTTTACCTGCCATACCTTAACTCCTGTTATTGCTTGTTAATTATATGTATGAAATTAAATGAATAAATGATACAGGCTTTTGACAACGATTTATAGAGCTCTGGCCACTAAGTTATCTCCTGCTGTGATTTATATTAAAATAATATATTAATCTTTTTTAGATACGTACAGTCTTTTTGATTTATCTATTGCAGCTAATAAAACGCTGGATATATCGCTTACATTGTACATAGAAAGATTAGTCATAAGCCAGTTTTTATCTACTCCTGATTTAGCTAGATTATCTTCAGATAATATACCATCCTTAATTATGACTAAGGGCAAATCAGAAGGCTTGGCAGTAAGATTTAAATCAGGCGGAGTAACAGGTCTTAAGTTTTCTTTTTTAATCACGCTTAAATGCCCGTTAGTCTCCAGAACTGCAAATTTAACCTGAGAAATATCAAAAACATTCTTCAGCCTTAACTCACTCATAAGCAGATCAATGTTTATGAAATGTTTTTTCATGCTCTCTTTTATTATCTTTCCATTGTCTATCAAAATTACAGGTTTTCCGTTGAAAAATTGAGATACCTTTCTGTTTTTCTGAGATATTAAACTGATAATAAAATGCCAGAAAAATAAAGTTACCAAGGGTACAATTGTATATGTAAATGAAATCTCACCATCAAGCAGGGGCGCAACTGTAAGAGCTCCAAGTATCCATACCAGTATAAAGTCATAAGCGGTTAACTGATTAATGGATCTTTTTAACATAAATCTCCCTGTTAAAAAAGCTATTATACCTACCATAAAAGTTCTTATCACATATCCAAACAGCGTAATGTTTTTAATAACACCAAAAACTTTAGGCATAAAACCCCTCCCTACTCACTTACATATAATTTTTTATCCGGAGTGAGAATCCCTAAGAAAACATGGTTTATATCACTTATATTAATAGTATTAAGCTGACTTTTAATCCAGTCGTAGCTTAATTGATTCTTTTCAAGTATTTCTGGGTCTACTTTACCTTCATATATAAGAATTTGTGATAAAATATCCGGCTCAGGCTCTATTCCCATATCCTTTTTTGTTACCGGAAGGCTGCTGCTGTTTATGGATGCACTGAAATCGCCGGTAGCTTCAGCAATTAAATAATCAACTTTCTGAATATTATGTGCATCCTTTTGCCTTAGTATGGAAAATAAATTGTCAATTGTAAGCTTTGCTTTTGAAAGATTGTTCTTTATGATTTTACCGTTTTTAATAAGGATTATTGGCTTTTGAGTTACAGCTTTTGGTGCTTTAAAATATAAATAGGAAATAAATAAGTAGATTAAAGTGAATATTATCAGTATTACCACTGCATCTATCAGTCTGGATTTAGGATTAACCATACGTGAAGCTGCAATGTGGCTGATGCCTGCTGCCATTAAAAAATTATATGGAGTTAATATGCCTGGCTGACGAAATCCCATTGCTTTAGCTGTACCAAATAACATGAAGTAAAGAATAGATGATCTGATAAACAGTTCAAGTATATTTAACTTTTCCCCCTGAAAGAAAATAGTATAGAAATTCATGAATTTCACCTCTAAAGTATATTTTTAACGATATATACCTACATTATGTATATAAAATAAGTTTTATAAGTTGGAGACAACAGTATATTATGGAATGTATGGTAGCTATTGTCATTAGATTCGCTAAATAAAAAGTATAGAACTGATTTGTTTACACATACTAAAAAAGTAAATTATGATTCAAATATAGGAGGGATATTTATGCCAACCGGAACAAAACTTGAAAAGACTTTAGCATCAGCTAAAGGATTAGCTTCTGAATTGAAAACATTTTCCATGGATACAGACAGTGAAGAAGCAAAGCAAACCTTCAATCAGCTATCGAATACTATGGATAATGTAGTGCAGACACTTCAGTCAAGACTTGATTTTGTGAAACAGGAAGAACCCCAATACAATAAATAAATAATAAATAAAGAACTCCTATACCTGTTCAATTCTACGTATAGGAGCTTTTTATAGTTAAATATTATAGCTGCATCAGATTTCGGAAGTCACAGACCTGAAATTATTCTTTTAAATCGCCAATGTGAACCGACATTAGTTTATCCGTTATTAAATCTTTAACTTGTATATAACCATCTTTATCTGTACTCATGCTTTCCAGCCATACTGGATTATTATTATATGTAACATTTATAACGCCCTGAGATTCCAATATTTCTTTTAATCTTGCTTCATTCAATACAATCATCTCCTGATTATATAATTTGAAATAATTAATTTTTTATACTTTTAAATTAATAGAAAGATAAAAATTCCGACGCCTACTTTATATGATAGGATAACCATCTGAAAAATCTTCCTGTATTTTTAAAAGAAAATATATTGCATAAAATTTCCGTAAGCTTTCCAAATTTCCTGTAAAATAAATTAAATGCCAGGAATGGAATCCACTGCTTTTTACATTCCGGCAGTCTTTTCATTATATTTTTAAAGGTGTACACTTCTTTATATATCCACAGATAGCCATTATATAATTCATCAAGCGTCATATTCCTTGGTTTATATACCACATGGGCAGTATTGTAATTTGCTAAATTAAAATCTGAAATTCTTTGATTCTCAATCAATGATGAGTATAATTTTGTACCGGGATATGGGGTAAGTATATGTGAGGTTACGGTTTCTATCTTATTTTTAACTATCCATTCCAATGTACTCTTAAATACAGAGGTATCATCTTCATCTAATCCGAAAACAAAACTTGCATTTATCATTATTCCCCTTTTATGAATTTCATCAGCCAGTTTCTCATATTTCCTTACACTGTTCTGCACCTTGTGGACACTTTCTATTGACTTACTGTTTATACTTTCAAAACCTATGAACAGACTTTGACAGCCGGAATCTCTCATTTCATCCAATAATTCAGGCATGTCCACTATATTGGAAGTAACCGCTGCATTCCATTTTAGCTTAAGAGGCTTTATTTTCTTTAATAATTTTTTTGTCCATCCGGGATTTCCTATAAAGTTATCATCAATAAACATTATATGTCTTGTTTTTAATGCTTTTATATCTTTAATTACATCCTCTACCGGTCTGTTAATATAAGTTTTAAGAGAATCTTTGCAGCTGTTATAGCAGAAATCACATTTAAAAGGACATCCCCTGCTTGTACTAATTATATTGGTATATAAATACTTTTTATTATCGATAATGTTATAGTCAGGTGATACAATTTCCCTTCCAGAAATATTTTCCATATCACAATATATCTTCTTAAGCGAATTGCTTTCTTTATCCTTAAGGATTTTTGCCCATACTCTCTCAGCCATTCCCACACATATTGCATCAAAGCTTTTAAGAGAACCCTCCGGATCTGCTGTAATATGGATACCACCTGCAATTACTGTAACGCTGCGTTTTTGAAACTCCTTTGATATTTCCGCCGCTCTGTTCATAACATCTACAGTGACAGTTATTGCTGCCAAATCTACAGGTTCATCAAAATCTATCTTTTCAACATTTTCATTTTCAATAATAACTTTATGCTCTTTTGGCGTAAGATTTGCTATTGTGAGTAAAGCTAAGGAAGGAGACATTCTTGTTTTTAATTTTGTATCCATAGGCCTTGGCAGCACTTTCGGCTGAATTAATTTAATTATCATGGATGCCACCCAGTTCACTTTTCACTTTTCCCGTTAATGTATCATTTCTGTACTCTAAAATATCGCCGGGCTGGCATTCCAAGGCTCTGCAAATTGCTTCTAAAGTTGAAAATCTGACAGCTCTTGCCTTTCCGTTCTTTAGTATAGAGAGGTTTGCCATGGTAATCCCAACCTTTTCAGTAAGTTCTGTTACACTCATTTTCCTTTTAGCCAGCATCACATCAATATTGATTATAATTGCCATGTTATTCACCTCATACTGTTAAGTCATTTTCTGATTTTATATCTATGGCATCCTGTAAAAGCCTTTGAAGAACAGCTGCAAAGACTCCAATCACAGAAGCAGAAAAAATAAAAATCACCGGGAATCCCATGAGACCTGGGGCGTCGTCTGCATCAGCTATAGGAAATAGGAAGGGTATCAGTAATGCATATATAGTACTGATTGTAACTGCACAGTATTTGATATATTTTAAAGCCTTTACAGATAATTCCGAGAAGGCTTTGTTCTTGTCAATATAGTTTAAAAGTTTTAAAGCCTGATAAAGGGCAAAGAAAAACGCTATAGCTGTTATATACACACCGATTAAAATGGGATAGTGTAGATAGTCTGCAGCTGAAGGCAGCCAAAATATGCACAGGGCAAGAACCGGAATTCCAATAAGAATAACAGCTATCTTTAAGAAAATTGTTGAATATCGTTTCATAAAAGCACCTCACTTATAATTTCTATGTATAGAATAGCATAATATTTATCGATTATCAATAAATCCCTGAATGAAATTCTTTGCAAAAATATAAAATTCCTAATCTTATAGAAGATCAGGAATTTTAAAA
>JAJBWD010000025.1:0-4827 GCA_032907345.1 Bacillota bacterium
AAATCATATATGAATATTCCGAAACAATTTATGCAACAAATAATTTTTATATTATTTTATAAACTTCCTAAAATATACCTGTGAACTAAATCATTGCCCTGGTTCAACAATCTATTTAAAAATGCAAGATGAACTCCTGCATACATCTCCATATTATAATCAATTTCTTTCTGCTGAATGAACTTTCCTCCATTTCTCAAAAAATCATTTAAGCATAATTTTTTACTACAAATATCCTTTATATCATTTTCTTTTAAAAATATTATTCCATATGCTTCTGAAGAAGGTTTGGGCAATTCTTCTGTATATGCTAAAAAGACAGCAGTTGAACTCACTTTATCACCTGTGATAATTAACGGTTTAATCTCCAACGGTATATTATCAGTGATTTCATAATAATCTCTTTCATCCCAACTTTTCTTATAAAATGAGGATGGAGAATTTATTAATTTTATTTTAATAGACGCTTCCTCCTTAATTTCTCTTTCCAATGCTTCAAGGTAATTTTCATTCCCTTCGATATGTCCACCGAGTCGCACTATACCTAATTTTTTTCCTGACTTATCAGGTCCAATCATAAAAGTAAGATTGTTTTGGTATAAAATAAATGAACCTACAGTCTTAAGACTATTTAGAACACTCAACTCAAACAATCCAATGCCCCCTTTTAGGTAACAAAGATAATATTATAACTGCATCCCATTAGAACGCTTTAGTCTACTATTTCCAATCAATTCTACTATAATTATACATCATTAATATTCACAAAACTACCATATATAGGTAATATCATTATTTCGAAAAATACAGTAATTTCGTATAAAAATTAAATGTTTTATTCACTTCCTTGAGCAAAATGTAAAATTCTGCATATTTATCTTTTGAAATAAAAGATTTCATGCAGATTTTTTTCTGCACAAAATTATTTAAAGCGGGGTGGATATTTTGATTAATTTTGTTAAAGACAGATGGAAGGAATTTAATTCAATAATTGATGATGAAAATTTAACTTCCAGGGAAAAATTGCTGCTGCTTATTCTTTTCAGATATGTAAATCATATAACCGGCTATGCAAGTCCTAGCAGAAGTCTGATTAAAAAATTAGCCAGGATAACAGATAACAGGACTTTGGATAATCCATTGGATTCTTTAATTGCAAAGGGTTATATAATCAGGGAAAAAGGTAACGGAATTAACAGCAGATATTACTTAAAAACAAACTGCAGCCTAATACCTGCTTCCGAAATTACACCAGGACCCGGTGTAGAAATTACACTGGAAGGTGGTGTACAGATTACACCACTAAAAGAAAATATTATAAAAGAAAATAAAATATATAAAGATTTAACCTTTATTGATGATTCAATTATAAATGTTCAGCTTACTGAAGAGGATTTTCATAAATTGATTTCCAGGTTTGGAGAGAATTTAACACAGATAAAAATAATTGATCTGGAAAATTCCATAGTAAACGGGAAAGGCAGATTTTTTAAAGACCATTACAAAGTGCTTCTGTCCTGGTGCAGCAGGGAGATTAATATGGCAAGTCCCCTGCCCCTGCCGGAATCCGGAATACAAAGATTAAAGGAGCTGAATTAATGAGTATTCTTTATAATCAAAATGCTGAAGCTAATTTATTGGGAATTTTAATTGTTGATAATGATAAATTCACGGATATCCCAGATTTGAAAGCAGATGACTTTTATAAAGATAAGCATAAAATCCTTTTTTCTGCCATGAAAGCGCTGTATACCAAAGGACAAAAGTTTGATGAGGTTGTATTATGCTCCCAGCTGCCCCGGGAGGATCTTGAAAAAGCCGGCGGTATAACTTACATAATGAATTTAAGCCAGGCCGTAACAACAACAAGGACTACCTGCCAATATGCCAGGATTATTAAAGAAAATGCAATTAAAAGAGATATTTTAGGAAGCAGCAAGCTGATGGAAAAAAACATAGAAAAGAAATCAGTTGAAGAATTGGAAGCGGATCTTGAAGCCCAGATTAATAAAATCAATAATTCAGGCACCCGGGATTCAGGCAGCTTTAAGGAAGAGTTAGCTGATTTAGTGTTAAAGGTTGAGGACAGATACAAAGGCGGAGGCGGCATAACAGGAATTAGTACAGGCTATAAGTTGATGGATAAGGCTCTTAACGGATTAAATCCGGGTGATTTTATAATTCTGGCAGCCAGGCCTTCCATGGGAAAGACCACCCTGGCAGAAAACATATTCATAAACATTGCCATGAAAGAAAATAAAGCTGCTGCATTTTTCAGCCTGGAAATGACAAAAAAGCAGCTGCTGACAAAGGCAATAAGCAATTTAAGTTATATAGAACATGGCAGTTTAATACGTGGAAAGCTTAAGGAGGAAGAATTCATAAAGCTTATTAACACATCGAACAGATTAGAGGGAGAGAAAAACATAAGGATATTTGATCTTATAAACAGCATCAGCGGAATCAGGGCAGAGTGTAAAAAGCTAAAAATGAAGAATAAACTGGAGGCAGTGTTTATAGATTACCTGCAGCTTATCCGTACAAATGAGAAGTTTCAAAACACCAACGCTGAGGTAACTTTTATTTCTGCTGAACTTAAACAGTTAGCCAAAGAGCTGAACGTTCCGGTAGTTTGCCTGTCCCAGTTAAGCAGGGCTGTGGAAAGCAGGTTTGACCATACCCCAAGGCTTTCAGACCTTCGGGATTCAGGCTCAATTGAACAGGATGCAGATATTATCATGTTTTTATATCGGGATGAATATTATAACAGAGATTCAGAGGAGAGAAATGTTATAAGGATATTGGTGGAGAAAAACAGGCAGGGAGAGACCTGTCAGTTCAGGCTAGCTTGGAAGCCGGAATACTGCAGGGTGGCAGATTAGGTGCCACCCAGGTCACTCAATGTCATTAAGTTAAGAATATCATGAGTCTTGAGCAGAGTATGTAAAAAAGAAACATACTCTGTTTTTTTTGAAAAATTTAAAAAAATCAAATAAATCACTTGACAAATAACGAAAAAAATGTGGCGAAGCCCCTTAATTATATAGATTTTAAGGAGGTTCACACATGAATGAATATGTTGATTCCATTAGGAAGAAATTAGACATGGTTGTTAATCAATTAAATGAACAGTCAAGATTGTTCGTTAATAACCCTGAAAAGGACTTTATCCGTAAGCGTAAGCTGGACTTTAAAGAAATGGTGAATATTTTGCTTACAATGGGAGGAAACAGCTTGAAATTTGAACTCGTGAAATACTTCTCATATGATATTAATGCTGCCACCAGCTCAGCTTTTGTCCAACAACGTGAAAAAATTCTTCCAAAAGCTTTTGAATATCTCTTTAAAGAGTTCACGTCGTTAGCAATTAATCCTAGCTATTATAGTGGTTATCGAATGTTAGCTGTTGATGGCTCTCGACTATGTTACACTCAGAACAAAAATGATGTAGAAACCTATGTCCGTGTTTCTGAAAAAGCAAAAGGATACAATCTACTTCACTTAAATGCCATGTATGATTTGTGTAGTCGGACTTATGTTGATGCGGTTGTTCAGCCGATTAAGAAATTTAATGAGTTTCAAGCATTAATGGACATGGTGGATCGTTCAGATATTAAAGGACCTGCTATAGTAATAGCTGATCGTGGTTATGAAAGCTTTAATGTTTTTGAACATATAAAGCAAAAGGGATGGAAATATGTTATACGGATAAATGATATATGCGGCAGCAAAATCGCAGCCAGGTTATCTCCACCAGATCAAGAAATATTTGATATTGAATGTAATACTATATTGACTAGACGTCAAGGGAAAGAAATTAAAAGCCATCCGAAAAAGTATTCTTTTTTGAGTGCTAGTCAAAAGTTTGATTATCTCCCAGTTGGTGATAGTGGGGAGTATCCAATGAACTTCAGGCTAGTTCGATTCGCCTTATCAGAGAACAATTATGAGGTTATCATTACGAATCTCTCTAAGGATGATTTTCCAATGGAAAGAATTAAAGAAATCTATCATATGCGATGGGGAATTGAAACATCATTTCGAGAATTAAAATATGCTATTGGACTAACAAGTTTTCATTCAAAAAAGGTGGCCCATATTCTTCAGGAAATATTTGCTCGGCTTACCATGTATAATTTCTGTGAGATAATCACAACGCACGTGATTATACAACAGAAACACAGAAAATACAGCTGCCAGATTAATTTTACGATAGCTATATCAATTTGCCTGTATTATTTCAAGAGTAGAAATATGGAAAAACCACCTAATGTGGAAGCTCTTATTCAAAAGAATATATCACCAATACGAAATGGACGAAAAGACCCTCGAAAAGTCAAAACCCAATCGTCGGTTAGCTTCATTTATAGAGTAGCATAAAGTATCAAAATTTTAAATTTTTTTTTTGGCGGAGATGTCTCTGTCTTTTTAGCATGAAAAAAATTAGTTTCAATAACTTGTTGATAAGTAAAAGAGCCAACTGAAATCAAAATTGGTTTCAGCTGGCTATGTTTCTATTTTTATGCTTTGATTAACTTAATGACATTGCCCAGGTCACTGTTCACTTTTCTTACTCCATCATTATCAAATTTAGCATAATTACCAAGGTCGTTTTCAATTCTTTCTAATTTAACGGCCCATGAAGATAATTTTTCTTCTTTCTTAAAAGCAGCTCCTCTGTTTTCATAAGTTACATCATCAACTTTTTTAAGATATTCAAAGCCATTATACTGCTCATCCTTGGAAATATACTTTGACATTATTGAATCTTGAACAATAATAAATATTCCATTTAATTCTCCAAGAGCCGGGTTAAATGACTTCCAG
>JAJBWD010000026.1:0-22971 GCA_032907345.1 Bacillota bacterium
ATCATATCCCTTTCATACATTCTGATCTTTAAATATGAATAAAAAAATCCAGCACTATTTAAGGCTGGATTTTTTTGTGATTAAATTGTAAGTAACGGTTAAGAATAAATTTTAAGCCAGAATTTCTTAGATTAATATGTTTTTTTAGTCTTTGGTTCTGTTTTTTCTGCCTTCTTCTTCTTTTTTTCCTTATTCTTAGGACTCTTATCTCCCATAACAATTACCTCCAATTATCTTTTAACTCAAGTATACTCTTTTGCTGTTATTACTGCTATCAGAAGAATAGCTGAAAAAACTGCTGAATTACTTAACAGCCATTAAAATGGTTTCTTATGCAGTCATACCTTATTTTTACTTACTATTTCTAAGTTAGGGACGGTTCTCAATTATTTTATAAAAATCTAAACCTTATATGAAATCAGATAATACATCTTTGAAGCTTTTATAAAGCTAATCGCTATAAATATATAAATATAAAAAAAGTTCCTTCAAACCGCAGTCTAAAGAAACACATACCTGAGCTTCAATATTCTATTTAAATCTTACACTATATAAGTTTGAGCAAACCCATAATTAAAGATGACATTATACAACAGGCAGGAATAGTCAGTACCCATGTCCATACAATAGTTTCAGCCAGAGTCCATTTTACAGATGAAAGTCTTTTAGAAGCTCCTACACCCATTATGGATCCTGAAATTATATGGGTAGTACTTACTGGTGCATGAAGCATTGTAGCAGTAAATATAACTGCTGCTGCTCCGGTTTCTGCTGCAAATCCATTAACCGGTGCCAGCTTGGCCATATTCATACCCATAGTCTTAATTATTTTCCATCCACCGATGGAAGTACCACATGCCATGGCTAAGGCACAGGATAGCTTTACCCATAAGGGAACAGAAAATGTTGTCAGTACTCCTCCGCTGACCAATGCCATGGTTATTATGCCCATAGTCTTCTGGGCATCATTACTTCCATGGTTAAAAGCCATTAAAGCTGCAGAAGCAATTTGCGCCTTTGAAAAAAATCTTGTAACTGATGCAGGTCTGGATTTTCTCAGGATCCAATTTAATGCAACCATAATAATATAGCCTGCAGCAAAACCAATTACAGGGGATAAGAAAAGCCATACCAAAACCTTATCTAAAAAGTTAACCCAGTTAACTATATGTATAGTTCCCCCTGCAACTATAGCTGCTCCTATAAGACCGCCTATAAGTGCATGGGAGGAACTGCTTGGAATGCCAAAATACCAGGTAATAAGGTTCCATACTATTGCGCCCATAAGAGCTGCAAGGACTACAGTCTGTGGCACTGATGACGGATTTACTATATCTGCACCAACTGTCTTAGCTACACTTGTACTTGTAAGTGCACCTACTAAATTAAGGACCGCAGACATTAAAATAGCTTGTCCCGGAGTGAGCACTCTGGTTGAAACAGAGGTGGCAATTGCATTTGCTGTATCATGGAAACCGTTAATGAAATCAAAACAAATTGCAAATAGTACAATAATTACTGCCAAACCCACGCTAGGCATTTTTCATTACGATCCCTTCAATAATATTAGCCAGATTCTCTGTAGCATTTATAACAGCTTCAAGACATTCAAAAATTTCCTTCCATGTTATGATTTCTACAGTATCGTGGCTGCCGTCAAACAATTCTTTTACTGCCTTTCTAAAAGCAGAATCGCCCTGATTTTCAATATCGTTGATTTCCACTACTCTTTCACATAATAACTTGCTCTTTTTCATTCCTTTGAATTCTTTCACCAGGTCAGTAATCTTATTTGAGTTATCTACTGTTAATTTTGCTATTTCTATAGCATCAGTTTTAGAACTCTTCAGATTAAAAATTACAAATCTGCTGGCAGTAGTTTCTACTAAGTCAAGTATATCATCCATTGCCTTACCTATTATGACAATATCTTCTCTGTCAAATGGTGTAATAAAACTATTGTCCAGCTCTTTAAAAATGCTGTGAAGCATTTCATCTCCTTCACGTTCCACTTCTTTTATGGCATTAAACTTAGCTTCTGCACCTGTTGGATTTACTATTAATTCTTTAAGCATTTCAGTGGATTTATGAATTATACCTGAGTAATTAATAAAAAGTTCAAAAAATTTGTCATTTTTCGGTGAAATATTAAACATTTGTTCCTCCTTGTAGTTTCTTGTAAATATATGATATTTTTATTCTACAGCGCTAATGTTAAGTTCTTGTTAAGATTTTAATTTTTTTATAACATTTAACATATTCTATGGAATTATAGAATTATAAAACTACATTAAGTTACATAAAAAATCCAGGATGAGTTTTTATAGCATCCCGGATTAGTTTACATAATATGTGCTGCAAGTTAAACTGCAGCAGAAGGAACATTTTTTAAAAAGCTGCTGCTGTTATGTAATAATTCTATCAACCCAGTCTTTTATTATTCTTTATTATTCTTTTCACAGCAGCTTTTTTTCTCATCAGTCTCCTTTAACAGTTCTTCAGAAAACTCCGCTGCTATACTCTCTTTATATTTAGGATTATTTGCTCTGCCTTCATTAACATCTTTATTTACAGACCTGCCTGCTATTTTTATCACCATATAAATCATGGTATATAAAGCTATTATTACTAAACCGGCTATAAGTCCTGAGATCTGCCCGGGAATAAACGGCATACTGAAAATAATAATAATCATGGTTATTAAAGCCAGCCAGGAAGTGTATGGATAACCGGGAACCTTGCACTTTCCGTCAGGACATCCATGCTTTTTTCGAAAGCGTATATGGGTGGCTAAAATTGCTGCGTAGGTAAAAAGCAGTGCAAAGCCTCCAGAACTTATTAAAAACAGATAAACCCTCGGGAAGAGAAGTCCTATGCCTAAGGCTATCAGCATGGAAAAACCTGAAAACAAAATTCCCCTATAAGGCACATCACCTTTATCATCAAGTAAATCGGGAGCCTGACCTTCATCTGCAAGACACCTAATCATCCTTCCAAGTCCGAACATTGCTGCCAGCATAGTTGAAAGTATAGCTGTAATGAGAACTATATTAAGAACATTTCCTGCCCATCCGATTCCCCATCTGTCAAGTGATGCTACCATAGGACTCATATTTTCACTGAGGAGCGCTGTAGGAATCAGCGGAAGAATCATAATTACGGCAATTATATATAGTGAAACCAGCGATATAACAGTATAGGTAATTGCTTTTGGAACTGTTACCCGTGGATTCTCTGTTTCAGAGGCCGCTAAACCTATTACTTCAAAGCCAGCATAAGAAAATATAACAATAAGCATGCTTCCTGCAATCCCCTTTATTCCTCCAGGTGCAAAAGGTTCCTTAAGCAAAGCTCCTGCTCCAAGTGGTGAGCCTCCTTTAAATATCCCTGTTATTATTAATGCAGCTACAACTATAAATGAAATAATTGCAATAATCTTTACTGCAGCAAGACTGCTTTCAAGCTTGCTTAGCTTATCAGCACCCAAAAGATTAAGACCGGTAACACTGACTATTATGAAACTTCCAATGAGGGCAATGGACAAATTAGGAAACCACTGCCGCAGCAGGATTGATACTGCAGTAGCCTCACTGGACATAGCCAGAATCATACCTGTCCAGTAGACCCATCCTACAACAAAGCCGGCACCAGGGCCAAACACTTCAGCTGCAAATGTGCGGAAGGAACCTGAATCAGGATTTGCTGCGGTCATTTCGGATAAAGAAAAAAGAATTAAATATACTAATAATCCTCCGAATATAAAAGCCAGAATTATAGCAGGCCCTGCAGCGTGTACAGCCACGGATGAGCCAAGGAAAAATGAGCCTCCTATAACTGTACCCAGAGCCAGCATTGTAAGCTGCCAGGCAGACAGTCCTTTTTCTTTCTTCTCCATAAAATTATCCTCCATTCTCAGAAACCTGAATTCAATTTTTAGTTTATAAATAAATAATTACTACTGGAAAATATTTTCCCTCAAATTTTAAAATATATACTTAATTCAAGTCTGTTATTGAGCTTATTTTATGTATAAATATTTTCTTAAAAGTAAAACTATATAAGTAATACATATATTGGAGGTTTTTAAGATGACGGAAACTATATTGGAAAAAACAGAGGGCCGTGTCAGTTACCATGATTCTGTTGAAGAAATGCTTAAGAGAATCAGAGAGGACGGCATGTCAAACGTATTTGACAGATATGCATCCCAGGAAAAAATCAGATGTAAGTTTTGTCTGGAGGGTCTTAGCTGTCAGTTATGTTCTCAGGGGCCCTGCCGAATTAACCTAAAAGGTGAACAGCAGAAGGGTGTCTGCGGTATTGGTCCGGATGCAATGGCCATGCGAAATATGCTGCTTAGAAACATAATGGGAGCAGGTACATATAGTCATCATGCATACGAAGCTTTCAGGACACTCCGGGCAACCGGCCAGGGTAAAACTCCATTTACAGTTAAGGATCCGGATAAACTTAAATGGATGTGCGAAAAAGTAGGAATTAAGTCCAATCAGGATATAAATAAAATGGCAGTTGAATTAGCTGATTTTTTAGAAGCGGAAATGGGTAAAGATGTTGATGAACCAAGCATTATGACAGATGTATTTGCACCCAGGAAAAGAAAGGATGTATGGAAGAACCTGGGGATATATCCATCAGGAGTAGTTCATGAAGAACAGAACGCTGTAGCCAGCTGCCTTACAAATGTTGATGGAGATTATGTATCATTGGCAAAGAAAGCATTGAGTTTGGGCCTGGCTACCATCTATACTGCGCAGATAGGACTTGAAATGGTTCAGGATATACTGTTTGGGACTCCTATGCCCCATGAAGTAAATGTAGACTTAGGAATTATGGATCCTGATTATGTAAATATTGTGTTTAACGGGCACCAGCCCTGGCCGGGAGCTGCTGCTATCCAAAAGGCAAAGCTTAAAGAAGTTCAGGAAAGAGCGAAGGCAGCTGGTGCTAAGGGACTTAGAATCGTAGGCTCCATTGAAACAGGACAGGAATTACTGCAAAGATTTGAAATTGATGATGTATTTGTGGGCTTAATGGGTAACTGGCTGGCAATAGAACCGCTTTTAGCTACAGGTACTGTGGATGTTCTTGCTATGGAAGAAAACTGTTCTCCTCCTGCAATAGACTGCTATGCAGAAAAATACCAGGTAACATTAGTTGGTGTAAGTAATATAATAGGTATTCCGGGATTAAATCATATGATTCCTTATAACCCGGCAAAGGTAGATGAAATGGCTGATAAATTAATAGATCTGGCTATTGAAAACTTTAAGAAAAGAAAAGATAATATTGTACCAAAAGTTCCAAAAATAGTACAAAAGGCAATAGCAGGATTTTCTACTGAAGCAGTTTTAAAAGCTTTAGGAAATAAGCTGGATCCCCTTGTTGATGTTATTGCAGCAGGAAAAATCAAAGGAGTTGTAGCCCTGGCAAATTGTTCAACTCTAAGGAATGGTCCTCAGGACTGGAATACAGTAAACTTAGTAAAGGAGCTTATTAAAAAGGATATTCTTGTTGTGGCCGGCGGATGCGGCAATCATGCACTTGAAGTAGCAGGATTATGCAATCTGGATGCTTTAAATATTACAGGAGCAGGCCTTAAGGAAGTATGTACCATGCTGAAAATACCTCCTGTTTTAAGTTTTGGAACCTGTACTGATACAGGAAGAATATCCATGCTGGTAACGGAACTTGCTAATCATCTTGATGTTGATATACCTGATCTTCCTATTGCTGTAACTGCTCCAGAGTGGATGGAACAAAAGGCTACTATAGATGGTGTATTTGCTGTAGCCTATGGAGCCTATACTCATTTATCTCCAACCCCGTTTTTGACAGGAGCAGAAAAGCTGGTAAAACTTCTGACTGAAGATGTGGAAGGATTAACGGGAGGTAAAATTGCATTAGGAGATGATCCTGTGGAGGTAGCCAATAATATTGAAGCCCATATATTGAGTAAACGAAAAAAGATGGGACTTAACTAAATAAATTAACAAAAAGGAACTAAGATAGGGCTTAGTTCCTCATCATTTTAATTATCCCAAAAACATTTTTATATCTTCATCCACAGTTCCAATGCCAGCTATTCCGAAATTATCCACTAATACTTTAGCTACATTTGGTGAAAGAAATGCCGGAAGTGTTGGCCCTAAGTGAATATTCTTAACTCCAAGATGTAATAATGCTAACAATACTATTACAGCTTTCTGCTCGTACCAAGCTATATTATAGGATATCGGAAGCTTATTTACATCATCTAAGCCAAATACTTCCTGAAGCTTTAAGGCAATAACTACCAGTGAATATGAATCATTACACTGTCCTGCATCAAGTACTCTTGGAATTCCGCCTATATCGCCTAAGTTTAATTTGTTATATTTATATTTTGCACATCCTGCAGTTAATATAACAGTATCCTTTGGCAGCTTCTCAGCAAATTCAGTATAATAATTTCTTGATTTCGCCCTGCCGTCACAGCCGGCCATTACAAAGAATCTCTTTATGGCACCGGTTTTAACCGCGTCCACAACCTTATCGGCCAGTGCCAATACCTGATTATGAGCAAATCCACCTATAATTTCTCCTTTTTCTATTTCAGTTGGAGCCTGGCATTTTTTAGCCATTTCAATTAATTCTGAGAAATTCTTATTTCCATTTTCATCTGCTGAAATATGCTTACAGCCTGGTACTCCCGTTGCTCCTGTTGTGAATAATCTGTTTTTATATGAATCTTTTGGAGGTATTACGCAGTTTGTAGTCATCAGGATTACTCCGTTAAACTTTTCAAACTCTTCTCCCTGCTTCCACCATGCATTTCCATAGTTTCCTGCAAAATGAGGGAACTTCTTGAAGGCCGGATAATACTGTCCTGCCAGCATTTCACCATGAGTATAAACATCTACTCCTGTTCCTTCTGTCTGCGTGAGCAGCATCT
The DNA here is from genome assembly GCA_032907345.1 of Bacillota bacterium. Lineage (GTDB taxonomy): Bacteria > Bacillota > Clostridia > Clostridiales > Clostridiaceae > JAJBWD01. The sequence continues at coordinate 6,953 of JAJBWD010000026.1, forward strand.
GAAGATCTTTCAAATCGTGGCCGGAAATTAATATTCCAGGGTTAGTTCTTACTCCAATATTGACCTTTGTAATTTCAGGATTTCCATAAGTTTCTGTATTAGCTTTATCTAGTAATGCCATTGCAGTAACGCCGTATTTTCCTGCCTCTAAAGCAAGTCCTGTTAAAGCTTCTGCAGATAGTGAATCATCAAGAGTTTCTGCTAAGGCTTTTGCCATAAATCCATGAACCTCCGGATCATCATATCCTAAGTTCATAGCATGCTTCATATAGGCAGCCAGTCCCTTAAGTCCATAAATTACAAGTTCTCTTAAGCTTCTTACATCTTCATTTTCAGTTGCCAGTACTCCAACCTGCTCAGCCTTTGTATCAAAATCGTTCACATTGTCAGATGCCCATACTGCAGCATCAGGAATAACTATTTCGCTGGATGCCATTCCAAATAATTTCTTGAAGAAATTACTGCTGCCTTTAATTTCAGAAACCGTTCCGCCTGCTTTAGAAACTTTAACTTTTAATTCTTCCCTTAATTTTAAAGTTTCTTTTACTCTGTCAATAAGTGATTCTCTGTCAAAATTAGCGTTAGTAATTGTAGAAAATAAGTTTTCAGTTATATACTTATCTACATCAGCATCAATTACCCCAACTTTTCTTCCTTCATTACTTACTATTGCCAGACCCTTAGTTACATAAACTAATAAATCCTGAGCTTTTGCTACATCTGAGGTTTTGCCGCATACACCTTTTATAGTACATCCCTTTCCCCCTGCAGCTTCCTGACATTGAAAACAAAACATATTAGACATATTATACCTCCTAATATTTATTACTTGTCTTTTCTATGTGATTATTATATTATATCTGTAATAGTAATTCGGTATCTGGAGATACAAAAAGGATGTTTTAAAATGATAGAAGAATATATTGATATAATTGAAAAATCACCTTTGTTTCATGGAATAAAAAGAGATGAAATTATTACCCTGCTGCATTGCTTAACTCCAAGAATACAAAGCTGCAGTAAAAATGAGTGCATAGTAAATTCCGGTGAATCAATTGATAAATTCGGAATAGTTCTGGAGGGCGAGGCAGCTGTCCTGAAGGAAAATGCAGAGGGAAACAGGATTATTTTATCCGTAATAAAAAAAGGTGATCTGTTTGGTGAAATGCTGGTGTTTTCAAGCAATAAAATATGGCCGGTTACAGTCCGGGTACAATCTTCCTGCAAGATTTTATTTCTTACAAATTCAGACCTTATAGCCCGCTGCGGCAATAATTGTTCTTGGCATATAACGCTTCTTCAGAATTTCATGAAAATATTGTCTGATAAAGCCTTAATGCTGAATAAGAAAGTTCAGTACCTTTCAATAAAAAGCATACGGGGTAAAATATGTACCTATTTATTTGAGCAATATCAGCATAAAGGTAAAGCCACTATTACTTTACCATTAAACCGGAATGAGCTTGCTGATTTCTTAAATGTATCCAGACCCTCCATGTCAAGAGAAATGTGTGAAATGAGAGATGAAGGCATAATCGATTTTCATCTGTCTACCATGAGAATTAAAGATTTGGAAGCATTGAAAGGTTATTGTGACTAAAAAATTCTGCCCCCTGTAATATCAGCTTGAGAGACTGTTACAAGGGGCAGATCATGAATATTGATTCTCACCATTAATTATATTTCTGTTCAAGCTGTTCCAGCAGCTTAATATATTTATCCTGGACACCTGCGATTCTCATTTCCTCTTCAAATTTTTCAGATTCCTCATTTACTTTGATTAGTGTTTCTTTTCTCAGTTCTCTCCTGGCAAAGGAATACACCACATTATCTTCCTTATCTATATGCCTGTTTAAAAGATGGGTATAGGATACTGCATCAGCTATTACATCCAGCTTTGATTCCTCATCACCTGACTTAACTTTATCAAGTGCTTCCTCCAGCTCCCTAATATAAAACCTTCCCAGATCATGCTCCACCAGCATTCCAAACTTAACTAATTTTTCTGCTGCAGCTCCCAGTTCATCTGCCATTTTGTTAAATAAGAATTTTTCTTCCTTTCCATGATGATGTTTATCTGCATAATTTCTAACAAAATCAATCATGGTTTCAAAATCCGTATAATCAATTTCATTTCCATTCATAATACCTAAACAGGCTTTTCTTATAACACTCAGCATCCTTTTTATGTTTTTATGTTCTTCGATCATTAAAGCAATTCCGTCCATGAAATCACACCCTTCCTATTTTATTTATACCATTTTCTGTTCTGGTATATTTAAAACCTGATCCGCTTAAAAATCCATTAATCCATGAATTCCTGAAATAATAGAAGTCATTTATATCACCGGAAACTTTATCCCAGTAATCCTTATGCAGGTCCTCTGCAGTTCTCCAGATAATCTCTGTATCGCTTTTTTCAGTTATTTCATTTACCCGGTCACAGGGCATTCCTTCCAGCATATAATCAAAAACCAAATTAAAGAAATTCTCAGGTGATCCATCTTTAAATCCAAGCTTTCCCATAGCATTTCTTCCGCTTTCATAGAAAATATCAGCTATATCTTCTTTTTTAACAACATTGTTCTTCATAAGTTCAGTTATGATATACGCCAGACGGCTTTCCACACTAATTATTCTCTGCTGAAGCCAGCCATGTATATTATCATAATCTATCTCATTTTCCAGAAGTCCTGATAACGGCTTTCCGTATTCCATATAACTTTGGTTTATGAGAATCCTGCTGTCATAGCCATTATTTTCAGCAAGTTCTGTTACAGCTTCTATTAAATTTTCATGTAATTGGATTTTATTATACAGCCAGTAATGGATTTTCCCTAGGAATTTACTCATTCATGCCCTCCTCTGTTAAACCCTCATTTAATGATTTAATAATCTTCTCTACATCTATGCCATGAACCCTGCAGGCTTCCTCTATTGTTTCAGCCTGTGCTGAAGGACATCCTATGCAGCCCATACCAAAGTTCATGAGAACTTCCACACTTTCCGGATAATTTCTTACAATTTCACCAATAGTCATTTCTTTTAAAATTTTCATCTATTATTCCTCCCTGAATTAATTTATGTTTTAATTATAGGATTACCCTTTTCCTTATTCAGTATCCTAAGATACAAAAATATAAGCCGGTTTCAGCAATTAAAAATTACCTTAACCGGCTTTTGAAATCCGTTTATTTAACCGGAGCCGGAGCTTTTACAACAATCAGCTCTAAGATCTCCTCATGCTTATTAGCCACCTTCATCTTAGTTTTAAATGGAATCTTTAAAACGCTTCCCTTTTTATATTCGTGTATTTCCTGTTCATCAAGCCCAATGGACAGTGTTCCTCTTATTACTGTCATATAAACATTGGAATTTGAGAAATGCTCCGGAAGGCCTTCCTCTTTATTAAAAATCATGTGTATATAGTTTACATTTTCATCTGAAATAAGCATTTCAACCTTTTTAGCATCTCCAAAGGTCATGTTATAAACTTTTTCCACCATTTTCTATTCCTCCTTTTTTTCTTATGGTAACACATAAAGCATTAAAACTCTGTATCTCATGTTACAGCTATCATACATACTTTATAGGATATTAAAGTATGGGAAGCAATTTATGTATAAATTATAATAAGTGTTTGAATACTTACAATTATGTGATATTTTATTGAATAAGTGGAGAATTATAAAGCATGACGTAGAGAACTTGGATTTTAGGAGGAGATGTTCATTTGGACTTTATTTTAGAAGTTATTTTAGGCACAATTGTAGAGAGCATTGTTGAATTATGGACTAATTTTATGAAGAAAAGAAACCCAGATTATAATAATAATCGTTTTAAGCAAGCCATTACCATAATTATTTCAATTATATTGATATTAATGATAACAGCACTTTTTCTTGGTGTTTTATTTTTAATCGAATGGGTATTTCCTAATTTATTTGATATAGTGGGTTTTGATTAATATATTCATTACAATACTAAATGAAAAAGCATTAAAATAAGGCTGGAATATTTCTATAAATCCTTTTATATATGATTTTTTTACATTGACATAAGTATTAACCCTATATTATTATTATCTGACAAGGTTTAATTTAAATTCTACGGGGGGTTATATGTCAATAAAAAAGTTATACTTAGAGCTTACAGATAAATGTAACCTGAATTGTAAAATGTGCTATAGAAAATCCTGGGAACAGGATTTTTGCGAAATGAATGAAGATATGCTGATTAAGCTGACAGAGGAACTTAAAATCCATCCTGAGTTAAAAGAAATAGTAATCGGCGGAATCGGAGAACCTACATGCTCCATACATTTCAGAAAGGCCTTAGAACTGCTTAAGGATTACAAAATTACAGTTACTACTAACGGTACTCTTATAGATGAAGAATCAGCAGAGTGTTTAATTAAATATGTTGATGTTGTTACGATCTCTATTGATGGATTATTTGATATTTACAAAGATATAAGAGGAATTAATTTAGACTTGATTGTGGAAAATATACGTCTTCTTAATAAGATGAAAAATAAATTTTCCTCTAATACACCTCTTATAGATATACAATTTGTATTGTCTTCTGATAATATAAAGGAAATCTTTAAGGTTATGGATTTAGCAAGTGATTTAAAAGCAGATAAATTTATAATCTCAAATATTATTCCCCAAAGTTTAGAAAATAAAGATGCAATATTGTACAGCAGGTATGAAAACCAAAATATAAAAAGATTGTTTAACGAAGTGGTTGTATATTCCCTCCATAAGGGCATTAAAGTTTCCATGCCTAATTATGAATTAAAGACTGTACGAAGATGTAACTTCGTAAAAGACTCTGCCGCCTTTATATGCTGTTCCGGAGATGTAGCTCCCTGTTACAGATTCTCTCACAGCTATACAGAATATGTTTTTGGCAGAGAAAAGCAGGTAGAAAAATTTGCTTTTGGCAATATAAAAAATGACACCTTAATGAACATATGGAACAGCACCGAGTATAAAAATTTCAGAGAAAGAATTCTAAACAGCTTATATCCATCATGCATAGACTGCGACTATGTTAATGGATGTGATTATGTCAATAATACCGAAACTGATTGTTATGCTATATTCCCTACCTGCGGAGATTGTTTATGGAGCAGGGAATTTGTACAGTGCCCCTAAATGAATATAAAACTTATAAAAGAGTTTGATATACACTCATTCTTTCTGTGGTGAGAACCAAACATCCACCATTTTATCTTTATATTTCCTCCCACAGTAAAAAACACGGCAAGTCAGAGGTTGGCTTGCCGTTTAACGTATTTCATATTTGTTTTTACCTGTATATTATTTTATATCTATACCTGCCAGCTTAATTAAGTATAAAGCATTTCTTGTAGTGGATACTCCTTCCCGGATTTTATAGTCAAATTTTATCTCATTATTTATATAATACTCCTGAAAGTGATAATTTTTTATTTTAGAATACTCATATTGCAAATCACACAGCTCCAGGTCGTGTGTTGAAATAAGTCCGGATGCTCCCTGCTTTCCTAACTGCTTTATCAGTGCTTTAGCCCCGTCATGCCTGTCAATGGAATTGGTTCCCTTAAATAACTCATCCAGTAAAAAGAACACTTTTTCATTCTTTCCTGATTCTTCAACAATCATTTTTATTCTTAATATTTCTGCATAAAAAGAAGATATGTTATTTTCCAGATTATCGCTTATTCTCATGCAGGTAATAATTTTCATCAGTGAGCATTCAAATTTATCCGCGCACACCACTGTACCAATATAACTTAATACCAGGTTAATGCCTATAGTTCTTAGGAATGTACTCTTGCCTGACATATTTGAACCGGTTATCAGTAAAATATTTTTATCTTTACTGATTTTCATATCATTGCATACTCTTTTATCTCCTAACAGCGGATGCCCTAATCCTTCGGCTTTTACAATAAAATCTGACTCTGTAACTAAAGGAATGGTCCACTTTGGATTGTCATAAATAATATTTGAAATGCTGCCAAGTGATTCGAACTGACCTATAACATCAAACCAGTTTTCCAAATTCCTGCCTGAACTTATTTTCCATTTTTCAAATGATGTCATGCATTGGTAATCCCATAAAAGCAAAATATTAAATATCAAAAACATTATATTATCCCTGTTTGATATCCTGTCATATATATCAGACAGCTTTTTTATTGCTTTTACAGCACCTCTGTCTTCATTATCAACTAAGCTGTCCTTTAACTTTTTCAGATAATCACTTTTAAAATCCTTATCTGTAATCAGGCTTAACAATCTCAGATATACATTTATATTATCTTTGTATTTATAAATACTTTTAAATGCATCATTTCTCTTTTTTGCATCAATTTTTAGAATTATAAGCTGAAGTATTATCATGAAAACAGGCAGTTTAAAATCCATAAAAGAAGTAAAATAAGCCAGTGTAATGAGTATCAATGTTAAGCATGGCAGTATCCTGATTAATAAAATAAGCCAGGACTTAGTATATAATTCATTTCTGTCCTCTGCCCAATTATATAATTCCTTCAGATTGATGCTTTGACCGGGTATAACCATTCCTTCTGCTTCAAATTGCTGTCTCCATTCCAAATCCGCAGCTAATTCCTGCAGCGACTGCTGCGTCATCTTAATATCAGAAGTATTGCTTAATGGACTTCTAAGCCTCTCTTTTAATTTTTCCCTTCCTATAAATGTTCTTGTACTGTTAATCCATTGAAATAATGAACCTTTTCCAAATATATCTAAATCATCAGAATAATTATGACTGCTGTCTTTAAATTCAGCCCCCTCATCCTTAAAATCTTTCCATTCACCATTTAATCTTTTTAATGATTTTTCATTTATGTCCTTTAAAGCTGCTGCATACTTTCTTTTATTAACTGCTTTGTTATGTTCTGTTACTAAATAAATGAAAACAGCCAGTGAAACAATAAATATTCCCATACCTATAAAATAGCTCTTTATGAAAAAAGTATATATTGTAATGCTAAGGCCAATTAAGAAGGTAAAAAAACGTAAATATTCTATAATCTTTATTGACTTACTTTGCTCGTTAATTAAATTTTTATATATTCTCAGTCTTTCGGTATACTTATTATATGGACTATCCAATATTTACCCTCCAATTCTTGCTTTAATGCTCTTTTAATTTCTATGATTCCATACATATATCTTAGATTTTCTTTTTTTGTAATAATAAAACAGATCCTTATTATATTTTATTTTACCATAAGAAAATGTCTTTACTGAATTTTTTTGAAATATTAATATCATATTTAAGTTCAGTAAATAAATTACAGGGGGTTATCTGCCTATAATGCGTAAAATGAATGATATTGATATTTCTAAACTTTTAGTTATAGTGCAGTTAAAAATGATTGTTCCCGATTCATCAGTTTACAAAAGCCCTTGAGGCTCATCCAAACACTCAAGGGCTTCCATCCATTCTTATTACTTATTTTATCGCTTAATTTTGTCCATAAAAAGGCCTTGGGAGCTCTTTCTCTCTCAAGGCTTTATTGTTTAGAAAATGTGAAATGTGACCTGGGTGGCAACTAAATTTTTTTGCTAATAACCTTGTACAATTCTCCGGTAATAAATGGCAGTATACATGGTATTAAGATTATCGCCAGATCAAAGGGATGAAGGTATATTGTTCCAAAAATCGGTCTCAGGAAAGGAACATATACTACAACAGCCATCAATCCAAATGAAAGGAGCAGTGCCCAGTTCAGTATTTTGTTGGAGAATAATCCAAGTTTGAATACCAGATATCGCTCTGAACGGCTGGAGACAGACATAACCAGCTCTGCACACACCAATACCGTAAAGGCATATGTCCTTGCATAAGCAAGATGATCCTTATTATTCATAAAATCCGGATATTTATTTAAAGCAAATAAATATATGGACAGAACCGCAATAGTAAGCATAATACTTTGAATAATAATATTTGTAATCATGTGCTTGTTTAAAATTGGTTCGTCAGCTTTTCTCGGCTTCATGGTCATTATGTCAGGATCACCTTTTTCAGTACCCAGTGCTAAAGCCGGGAAGCTGTCAGTTACAAGACTCAGCCATAAAAGCTGTATTGGCGTGAGGGGCAGCGGCAGCCCTGCGAGTATGCTTATGAATATTATCAGTATTTCAGCTACATTACAAGAGAGCAGGAAGTATACAAATTTTCTTATATTGCTGTATATAATTCTTCCTTCTTCTACTGCCGAAACAATACTTGCAAAATTATCATCAGTAAGTATAATGTCAGATGTCCCCTTGGCAACATCTGTTCCCGTAATACCCATTGCCACACCAATGTCAGCACGTTTCAAAGCCATGGCATCATTTACTCCATCACCTGTCATGGATGTGATGTGTTTGTTTTTCCTAAGTGCGTCTACTATACGTACCTTATGCTCAGGAGATACCCTTGCATAAACACTTGTATTTTCAACACTCTTCATGAGTTCGACCTCAGACAGGTTTTCCAATTCCTGTCCTGTCAATACTCCATCGCCATCCTTCATAAGTTTTAAATCTTTTGCAATAGCAACGGCAGTATCCTTATAATCTCCTGTAATCATAACAGGCTTAATTCCTGCTTTGCTGCAGATTTCAATAGCAGCTTTAGCCTCAGCCCTTGCAGGGTCTATCATACCCATAAGTCCAACAAATATCATATCATTTTCGATATTTTCAGAGGATATATCTTCAGGCAGATCTGTAAATTGACGATATGCAAATGCAAGTACTCTCAGGGCTGCATTTGCAAAGGAACTGTTTGCTTCATGTATTTCCTTTCTCATTTCATCAGTAAGATCAATAATCTGCCCATTTAAAAATACTTTCCTGCATCTTTTAAGGACTATATCCGGTGCACCCTTTGTAAATGAAGCTATACCATTGTTAAAATTCTCATGGAAGGTTGTCATCATTTTTCTATCAGAATCAAAAGGTATTTCTGCTGTACGCGGGTAGCTCTTGTTTGTTTCCTCTTTCATAAAACCGGCTTTTGCCCCAGCTACAATAAATGCACCTTCCGTTGGATCTCCAAGTATTCCCCAGCTGTTATCTTCCTTCTTATTAAGGGAAGCATCGTTGCATAAAGCACCAATCAATAACAATAATTTTAAATCTTCACTATCTTCAGGATTAAATTTTTCTTTATTTTTATCAATAAACTCTCCAGAAGGATTGTATCCCTGCCCGGTAACTTTTACTTTCTTTCCTCCTGCATAAAGACCTGTAACAGTCATTTCATTCTGTGTCAATGTACCTGTTTTATCAGAGCAGATAACATCTACACAACCAAGGGTTTCAACAGCCAGCAGCTTCCTGACGATGGCGTTTCTCCCTACCATTCGCTTCATACCAAGGGCAAGAACTATTGTAACAACGGCAGGTAGCCCTTCAGGGATTGCAGCGACTGCAAGGCTTACTGCTTCCATAAACATCTGCAGTATGTGGCCATCTCGTATAAAGCCAACTACAAACACAACAGCACAAACACCAAGGCATATTATGCCAAGCCATTTTCCCAATTGATCCAGATTATGCTGGAGAGGAGTTTCTTCATCTTCAATATCCTGTATTTTATTCGCTATTTTACCAATTTCAGTATTATGGGTTGTACCAATAACAACACCCTTGCCTCGGCCATATGTAACTATTGTACTCATGTATCCCATATTAACCCTGTCGCCGAGTCCAACCTCTCCTTTGAAAACTCTTTGTCCATCCTTTTCTACAGGAACCGACTCTCCGGTTAATGAAGCTTCTTCGACTTTAAGGTTTACACTTTCAATAATTCTGATATCGGCAGGGATTATATCACCTGTTTCGATAGCTATTACATCTCCCGGGACAAGCATCCTTGCGGGGACTACTTCAATTTTTCCATTCCTTAAAACCTTGGCATTGGGGGCAGCCATTTTCTTCAAGGCTTCCAGTGCCTTTTCCGCCTTGCCTTCCTGAACGACCCCAAGTACCGCGTTCACAATAACAATTGCGATGATTAACATTGAATCTGCGGTTTCACCTGTACAAGCTGAAATAATACTTGCAATAATAAGTATAATTACTAAGAAATCCTTTAACTGGTCAATTATTTTTTGAAGCAGTGTTTCCTGAGCTTTTTCCTTTAGTTCATTATATCCGTATTTTTGAATACGATCATTGACTTGTTCCATTGTCAGGCCATAATCCATTGTGACTGACAGCTCATCCTCTACTTCTTTGACTGTTTTATTATACCATTCCTGATTCATGATTTTCCCTCCCCTTTACAAGCTATAATATCTTCCTGAGTAGTACTGCACATTTTGAAGTGTTCTTAAGCAGCCACTTCAAACTGAGTTCATAACCCATGATCTGTAATTATTATAGCATTATTTGTCATCACACATGAGCGTGCTGAATATCTTTTCTGCTTTTGATATTATAACAAAATCATCAGCATATTTTACAAGCTCCCAGAACTCAGGGAGCTTGTATTTACCTATGCCAAAGTTGTTTAAATTGGTTTTGCCGTTACTTTTGCATAATATGGATGGCAAAGCCGCCAAACTCGCCGTCTAAATAGACGTTCTTAAGTTTGCCATCCTCGAAATATGCAGCAGTATCCATGTTGAATGAGTAGCCTTTCTCTTTCAGCTCTTCTACGGCTGCAGTTAAATCAGGTGTACGCATAGCGATATGACCGTTTGCACCCAGAAATGGTGCCTTCATACACTCGAAGTAAGGGCCGCCGAATTCGGACTTTTGTCCGTGACGAGGCTCCAGGTTAAACATCATGCTCAGAAGCTGAGCTGTTTTTTCCGCCTCCTCAGCATTTGGGGTGTTGATGCCGATATGCTCAAGTTCAAATTTATTATTCATAATCATACTCCTTCTCAAAATGACGGAAGATTATCCGTTTCATATAAAGTTGATATCTTTTGATACGTATTGAATGCGTTCAGCTACTTTTGATTTTGCCGCAATTCACTTATCATATGAGATAAGAGGGATCATAGATCCCTCTTATGCAATAAGGACTTAAATGGATCATAAAGATTACCATTCATGCAGCTATTTAGAATAAGTAATTTAGAAGCTTACATTGGGAACATTATCAAAGCTCCGATAGTCAAAGCAAGCAAACGGATGAAGTACATTGGAACTGTGTATTTCCAAAACTCTGTTAGCTTGTACTTACCAATTCCCATTACCATAGCCGGCATACCATCAATTGGTAAGAAGTGGCCGTTCCAACCTGAAATTACGATTGCAGCAGCAGCAGCAGTTGGATTTAGATGTAAGCTCATGCAGGTAGCAATAGCCATAGGTGCAAATACATATACAGTACCTATAGTGGATCCTGTAAGGGTTGCAAGTACACTTGTCAGTATACAGAAAACAAATATTAGTACGAAAGGATTAACGTTAGTACCAAGCATACCAGCTACAGTTTTACCAACTAAAGCAGTTAAGCCTGTACCACCAAGAGCATCCGCAACACCGATAACACCAGCAGACATCAAAATAATTGGAGCGCCGATGTTGTTACGAACTTCATTGAAATTCAAAACACCAGTAATTAAAACTACACCTGCAGCTAAACCTGGAATCATATATGCTGATTCGCCAACTTTACTTTGCATAATCATACCAACAACAGCTGCTGCAAAGGCTGCATATGTTGTATATTCTTTCCATTTTGGTAAATCGTAAACTATTTCCTGAGCCTTACCTTCTACATTATCTAAATCTTCAACGTTTTTGTTAGGCAGAACTTTATAACCAATTAAAGCCCATGCTATATAAGCTAATGAAAGTATTAAGTTTACAATAGAGAATCTTGCTAAGTTAACTTTAGTAATAGTTGAACCTGCAGCTTCTAAAACAGCAATAACAATACCATATTGTAATGTAACATTTACAGGAATTAATGGATGGTTACATGCGAAACCGGCAGCAGCAATAACTTTACCACGTGGTAACTTGTCAGTATACTGTATAGTAGATAATATACCTAAAGTAAGAACATAGAATGCAGTTGAGCCTGTGCCGAATATACTGCTAACTAACATAACTATAATAAATAACAGTACATAGGCCTTAAAGCCGCCATGGTTAGCCATATTTATAATTGTTTTTCTGAATGCACCAATAAGACTGGTTTTTTCCAGAGCAGCCACGATTGCCATGAAAGAAGCAAGCATTATAATAGTAGCGTTAGAAAATCCTCCGAAAGCAGTCTTGATATTGGTTACTCCGCAAAGAACCATCAGCAGACATGCAAGAAGTGGAGGTGCACCGAATGGAAGTTTGTCCATCATGATTAAAACAACCATAAGGAAAGTGATAGCCAGGGCAATTATCATAGGAATAGTCATTTGTTTGATCTCCTCTCTTTTATATATAATTATTTTTTTGCATTTGGGTCATTTTATCAATTCAGGCGTTCTCTTATTAACGCATCCCTTTGTCGGTGTTTTCCTTCAAAACTTGTTTTAGTGCGTCAATGCCTTCATCGCATAGGTAGTTGAATGGACGGCGGCAGTCTCCTACAGGATAACCAAGCAGAGAAACAGCTTTTTTAACAACAGTGTTAGGGTTGCCATATTTGAATACGGCACGGAAGGAGGCGATGGAGTCCTGAGCCACTTTAGCTTCTTCCAGCTTACCAGCCTTGAACAGTTCATAAATAGATGCCAGAACATGAGGATATACATTGGCACATCCTGCGATTCCGCCTGCGCCGCCTGCTTCAAGGCAAGGCAGAATTAGTGAATCATTTCCTGACAAAACACGGAAATCTTTTTCCAGGTCCTTTGTTTGGTTGATGTAAGCAAGCAGGTTATTCCAGTCACCGCTGGAGTCTTTGGCACCCATGATGACGTCTACATCTTTAGCCAGCTTTGCAACAGTTTCAGGAAGCAATTTGTTGCCTGTACGTGCAGGGATGTTGTAAAGCACGATTGGAATGTCTACATGCTTAGCAATTTCCACGTAGTGGTCGTAAAGCTCTTTTTGTGAAGCAACAGCAAAGCTGGGAGTGATAATTGACAGCACATCGGCACCAAGCTCCTGAGCCTTCTTGCTGACACGTATGGTATCAGCTGTTGAAATGCAGCCGGTACCTGCGTACACCGGAACACGACCTTTCACCTGGTCGATAGCAGCTTCAAGAACCTGAATTTTTTCATTTTCGTTTAGGATGTAACCTTCGCCATTTGTTCCGAATGGGAACAGACCATGTACGCCGCCCGTAAGCAAGCGTTCAATCTGGTTGCGCAGTTCATTCAGATTGATTGATTCATCGGGATTCATAGGGGTTAGAATAGGTGGAATAATGCCTTTTAATTCAACTTTCTTCATAATAACACTCTCCTTTTCTATTTGTATAATAATTTATATGATTTCTGAGTATAGATTTCTTGCATCCTCTGCAGTTACAGGACGCATATTATTTACCAGCAAACGCTGCACTTGCATACCGGCCTCTACTAAGCCATCCAAATCCTTGAGTGGAACTCCGAATTCCTTCAGGCTGGTTGGGATGTCCAAATCCTTGACGATCTTCTCCATCCATGCCAGCATATAAGCACTCTTTTCCTCCACCGTGCTGCAGTTCTGTTCCGTGTGGACGCACCTGTCATAGGCAGCAGCGAATTTCTCCCGGCACACCGGCTCGTTGAAACGCATAACCGGCGCCAGCAGGATGGCGTTGGACACGCCATGGGCGATGTGGTACTTTCCCCCAAGAGGGTAGCTCAAGGCGTGTACTGCAGTGGTCCCGGAGGCGGTGATGGCCAGCCCGCCATAGTATGCAGCAATCTGCATTCGGTTCTTGGCCTCCATGGCCTCCGGGTCGTTGCAGGCTGCCATGATGTTGTTCAATATCATATCCAGACCCTCAAGAGCGTACACATCGCTGAAGGGGTTGGCCTTGTTGCCGGTGTAACACTCAATGCAGTGAGCCAGCGCGTCAACACCAGTTGCCGCTGCAATTTTTCGGGGCAGGTTCTTAATCATTCTGGCATCCAGAATTACATAGTCGGCAATCATGTTTTCGTTGACGATTCCCACCTTCAGTTCCTTTTCAGGTACGGCCACGATGGCATTAGGGGTTACCTCTGCCCCGGTGCCGGCGGTTGTAGGAATGAGAATAATAGGTACGCACTTCTGTGCGCGGCCAGGGTCGTCCAGCAGCTCTTTAACTCCGTACTCATCGGTAACCAGAACACTGGCCAGCTTGGCTGCGTCCATCACGCTGCCGCCGCCGCAGGCCACGATTATATCCGCACCGCTGGCTTTGAACTGATCCACCAGCTTCTGCACGGCGGTGTAGGTTGGTTCCGGCGGCAGTTCGTCCAGCACATAGTAGTCGACCCCTGCGGCCTTCACTGCCTCCTCCGGAAGGGAGAACAGGCCGCAGCCTTCGATTCCCTTGTCGGTAAACATGGCCACCCTCTTAACTTTTCTTGTCTTCAGTATGGAGGTGATGTTCTCCATGGAATTTTCCCCACCGTATACGGCGTGGGGCATTTTTATATTATAGGTTTTAAGCATTTCTGAATTCCTCCTTGTTCTCTTAGCGGCTCTGGGCAGCTGTGGGGTTATAGAGTCCCACCCGCTCCCTCTTTTTACCCAGCACGTCCTGTTCGGTAAAGCGAACATATTTCACTCCATGACGGGTATGGGACGCGTAAGTAAGATGTAGTGCTCCGTCGGCAGACTGCATCAGATATGGGTACTCGTACTGACGATTGTTGGTCTTGTTTTCATCACCCATGAAGCCCTCGCCTCTTTCCATCCAGCGAACAATAGGGAAAGTCAGACCGCCGTCCTCAGAAAGAGCCACTGCCACCGGGCAGCGCAGACCAGGCCAGGCAGCCTTGCCAGTATGAGGATCCGGTGTACAGGTTGGGTTGTACGCAATGGCGATGCGGCCGCTCTGCAGCTTTAACGCGCTGATGCTGGAATTATTGTTTGGGAGTGGGGTCGGTACTGGCTCGCTCCAGGTCTCGCCCCAGTCAAAGGACTCGCTGCGGTGAATGCGATAAGCCTCGCGGTTACGCATAAAAGCAACCAGATGTCCGTTTTCCAGCTCTACCACGTTAGCATGAACATGACCATTACTCTTTGGCATCATGACCATTCGCCAGGTCTTTCCCTGGTCGTCCGAGATGCGGAAGGCGGTAGGATCACCGGAAAGCCCGTCCACCGAATCCGTGCACAGCCAGTTTGAAAAAATCCAACGTCCGCTTGACAGGATCTGGATCGGCTGGCGGCAGAAGGTGCCCTCCTCTGGGAAAATCGTCTCATAGGATCCCCATGTCCTGCCGCCATCGGTGCTCTTTTGGCAGCGAACCACGGCTGTGTACTGCATGTTGTCCTTGCCCTCCTGGCGATCCAGCTGAGCGGTGTACATAGCCCAAACGGCATTATCCGGACCGTAAAATAAAGAAGGATTCTGCTCGCTGCGGGTTGGGTCACCAGAGATATCAACCGGTGGCAGCCAGGCCGGTGCGTCCTTAGGCAGGATAGAGCAGACGATGTGAATATCTGCGCTGCCCTCGTAGGTGCCTGCGAACCAGCAGCATAGCAGGTCGCCGTTAGGCAGTTCCACCATTGCCGGTGAATGTGCGGTGGGGAATCCGCCGGTTGGCAGCAGCGCCTCCAATGTTCCCATGTCACCATTTTCGTATATGGTACCGTCCCATGTCAGACCAGGTAGCTTTGCATATTTCATGTTGTTCTCCTCCTAATTTAAAATTTCATTTGCTAAATACCAGAATTTATTGATTTTATTTTATTTCTAAAAGATAAATGGAAAATGTCAGCATAAGACCTTAGCGTCTAATCAATTTTTTCAAATCTGTGAAACGTTTGCAAAGGTTACATTTTTATATCCTGATGATCTATATGACATCAGGATATGTACGCATAACTGAAAACTTTACCTTTGCCAGATTACATACTATTTAAGTTTGTTTTTTGCCAGTTTGATTGCAT
>JAJBWD010000027.1:0-3006 GCA_032907345.1 Bacillota bacterium
AATAAATTTATAATCCGAAGTCGAAAACAATATATATAAAAATATTTTGTAAAAATGATAAGAAATATATAAACATGAACATATTGTTAAATATTTTTATTCTTCTATTATCCCTTGAATTTGATAATTTTGGCTGTTATACTATTAATTGTAATAGCAACCAAAATTATTTTTAAGGAGTGATTTTATGGCATTAACAACATTTAAAGCAACAACCAGAAAAAAAGAAGGATTAGCATGTATAGGTGAAGCAAGGAATTTCAAGTTAAATATTGACGAACCTGTAGCCGTAGGCGGATCTGATACTGGAATGAACCCGGTTGAAATGCTTCTTTGCTCTTTAGGCGGCTGTCAGACTATTTGTGCATCAGCCTTTGCCGGAAAAATGGGAATAAAACTGGAGGATTTTTGGGTAGATCTTGAAGGAGATATGGATCTTGATGGATTTAAGGGTAAACCAGGTGTAAGACCGGGATACCAAAACATAAGATTTAATATGCACATAAAGAGTGATGCTTCAGAAGAAAAAGTAAAGGAATTTGTTAAATTCATTGAAAGGACATGCCCTATTGGAGATTCATTAATGAAAGGCGTTAAGTTAGAAGAAGCAAAAATTACAATAGAAAAGTAAATTATTTATAAAAGTGATTGCCAAAGTAAAATATTAATTTACTTTCCTGCAGTCACTTTTTTTAATATGTGGGAGGAATACCATGATAATAGATATAAAAAGTCCGACATCAGGTATAATAGGAAAAATTCATGTAAATATGGGAGATAGTCTTGCTAAAGGTGATGAGCTTTTATCCATAGAAACAAATAAAGGAAATACAGTGGTTAAAGCAAAAAATGAAGGAATAATCGAAGAAATTTTAGTATCAGAAGGCTCAGAAACAAAAGCCGGGGATATACTAATTAAAATAAAAGAAGAAGAAAAGGCTGAGGATACTTGTAAAATAGACAAGACCTGCCTGGAGGAAGAAAGTGATATTACTATCATAGGGGGAGGTCCCGGCGGATGTGTAGCTGCAATAAAGGCCGCCCAGCTTGGTGCGAAGGTAGTATTAATAGAAAAAGACAGCTTGGGGGGAACTTGTTTAAATTGGGGATGTATCCCAACAAAAGCTTTTGTCCGCTCTGCTGAAATTTTTGAAAACATTAAAGATGCTGAAAACTTTGGGATTGAAACCTCAGCTCCATTGATCAATATGGAGAAAATAGTTAATAGGAAAAACTCTATTGTAACAAGATTAGTTGAAGGAATACAGTGTCTTATTGAAAAAAATAAAATCAGATACATTAAAGGATCAGGTAAAATAGCAAACAAAAATTTAGTTATTGCTGAAAATGAAGAAAGTATAATAAAAATTAAAAGCAAAAATATAATAATTGCCACAGGTTCAACTTCCGCCGGATTGAATATCCCGGGGGTTAATTCAAAAAACGTGTTAACCAGTAAGGAAATATTAGATATAAATTCAATTCCTAAAAAACTTACAATAATAGGCGGAGGAGTTATAGGAATGGAATTTGCATTTATATTTTCATCTTTTGGCGCTGAAGTATCTGTTCTTGAATATTTCCCGGATATACTCTGCTCCCTTGATGAAGATATAATAAATGAAATAAATCTGGCTGCCAAAGAAAAAGGAATAAAAATATCTTCATCTTCAAATGTAGAGGAGATTTATGAAACTGAAGATAACCAGGCAGTTGTAAAATACAGCAAAGATGGGGTTACTAAATACATTACATCAGATAAAGTGCTTATGTCTGTTGGAAGGAAACCTTATACAGATGGAATAGGCCTTGAAAATGCCGGAATAGAGCTGAATAAAAAAGGAATAAAAGTTAATTTGAAAATGCAGACTAATGTAGAAAATATTTATGCTATCGGAGATGTTACAAATATCATACAGCTGGCCCATGTGGCATCCCGTCAGGGAATAGTAGCTGCGGAAAATATTATGGGACAGGATGTGCTTATGGATTACAGTGCAGTTCCAAGTGCCATATTTACAAGCCCTGAAATAGCAGCTGCAGGAATCTCTGAAAAGGAAGCAAAATCAAAAGGCGTACAAGTTAAAACAGGCAAATTCCCATATGCTGCCAATGGAAAAGCCTTAACTTTAGGAGACAGCAGAGGTTTTATTAAGGTTATTAAAGATGTTGCAGAAAACAGAATACTTGGTGCATCTATAATAGGAGCTCATGCTACCGACCTTATTGCAGAACTTACCCTGGCAATAAACAATAATATACCACCGGATAAAATTATAGATACTATCCATGCTCATCCAACTACTGCGGAGATAATACCTGAGGCAGTTATGGCAATAGAAGGAGTGTCCATCCATAGTGCAGAATGATACTAAATTAGAATTAGTCATATCAAACAGCTTTGATCCATATTTCAACCTGGCTTTAGAAGAAGAACTTTTTAATCATATTGAAGAAAACAAAATAATTTTATATCTTTGGCAGAACCAGAACACAATTGTAATTGGAAGGAATCAAAATGCCTATAAGGAATGTGATTATAATCTTTTAAAAAGAGATGGAGGAAAACTTGCAAGAAGATTATCAGGAGGAGGAGCAGTTTACCATGACTTAGGCAACTTAAACTTTACCTTTATTTCCAAAACCGGTTTATTTGATATCCATAAGCAGTTAGAAGTAATAATAAAAGCACTGGAGAAGTTTCATATAAAAGCAGAGTTTTCAGGAAGAAATGATATTTTAGCAAAGGGACTTAAGTTTTCAGGTAATGCATATTATTATGATGAGGATAAATGCTGTCATCACGGTACCATACTGCTGTCCGCTGATCTTAGCAAACTTACAAAATATCTTACAGTAAGTGAAGATAAACTAAAGTGGAAGGGAATAGACTCTGTAAGATCCAGGGTAATAAATTTAATGGAAATTAACCCGAATGTAAATGTAAATAATGTTAAAGAAGCTTTAGCAGAAAGCTTCAGCAAAGTATATCAAAGGGAAATATGC
>JAJBWD010000028.1:0-4328 GCA_032907345.1 Bacillota bacterium
ATATTGCTGTTTTGAAAGTAAAGAAAATCTGGAACCGGCATTGGCACATATTCATGACTTAAATCCGGAAGTAAATTTAGAAGTTATAGATAACAGGGATAACATTAAAAACCCTGTAGATTTTAATATACTTATTGGAGATTATAAATTTATAAATAAAATGGGCAGTCTGCCTGATATTGAATCAGACAATTTCACTCCTGTATTTGTTTATGCTGCCGCTCCCTGGCAGGGAACATTAAGGCTTTGTAAAAATACTGATACATTTCATGACTTTTTATTAAAACTTAACAGGAAACAGGAAATAAATAAAAGTGTGTCAGAAGAAAACCATTTTAGCCGGTTAGGAATGTCCATGTCCTATGCATTTATGGGAACCTTGTCAGTAATAGAGGTGATTAAGGCACGCATTAATATTGGAAATACATTAAATGATATTATATGCTTTGATTTACTTAAATCAGTTTTTTCTGATGACCTGTTCCAGTTAAGTAATGAAACAAATTTTAATTGGGAGATAAAAGATAAACTATCAAGAGCAAAAGCTCTTATAATAGGTACCGGAGGACTGGGCTGTCCGGCTGCATTAGCATTAGCTAAGGCAGGTATTGGAACCATTGGATTAATTGATTATGATGATGTAGACTTAAGTAATTTAAACAGGCAGGTGCTTCATTCCACATCAAAAATCGGCATGAAAAAAGTTGAATCTGCTAAAGAAACTTTAAATAAAATCAATCCTGCAATTAATGTAGACATATACCCTGCAGCATTTTCCAGGGAAAATGCAATAAATATTATTAATAAATATGACATAATAATTGATGGTCTGGACAATATTCCAACCCGATACTTATTAAATGATGCCTGCTTTTTTGCTGAGAAACCTCTTATTGAGGCAGGTGCTTTAGCTTTTTATGGGCAGGTAACCACCATAATTCCAGGTAAAGGCCCATGTTACAGATGTATATTTAAGGAACATTCTAAGCAAAATGCTGCTCCAGGCTGCTCCGAAGTTGGTGTTTTAGGTCCAGTTCCCGGGACCATGGGAGTACTGGAAGCTGTAGAGGCAATAAAGAGGATTATAGGTATGGAATCAGATTTAGAGGCAGGACTTCTTATGTATGATTCTCTTGAAACTGATTTTAACTTGATTAAAATTAATAAAGATAAAGACTGTGCTTTATGTGGTGACCATCCTACCATACATGAACTGGGAGATTATACTTTCGTATGTAAAGATAAAGCGAGCAGTTAGCAGGTGATTATTTCACCTGCCAGGCTATCGCACCACAGTTTAATCAAGGAAAATATGTATTCTAAATTTCTATAAACTTGATTATTTTACACTATAACTTAGAATTGGGCTATTGGATATTCTCCAGTGGCCTTTTCTTATATTAGTAAATTCCAAAGCTTTCGATTCATTAATATCAAAATGTTTTAACATTATAAATCTAATTTTCATACTTTTGACTGCGCCCATGCCGGGCGCACCTAAAAAAAGGCTGTCCGCATTTTTTTTGCAGCAGCCATTCTTTAGTTAATTTTCCAGCTTTCCGCCTTCTATAACAATATCATTAATACTTCCTTCACCATATGTGGATTTAAGCGTTTCATTATAAGCTTTGTGGATAAAGTTTTCTTTACCCAGGCTTGTAAGTTCATTATTAATCCAATCAAGTAGTTCTTTATTCCCTTTTGTAACAGCAGGTGCTATCGTATCCTCTGAGACTAATTTAGGAACACCTACTGTAAAACCCGGGTTAGACTTAGCCCATGCCAGAAGCTCTGTATTATCATTGGCTATGGCATCACCACGTTTATCCCTTAATGCTTCAAATATTTCAGAGTACTGATCATATTTAACCAGCTCAATATCCGGATAGTTTTTTGTAAAATAGGTTTCAGCAGTGGTACCCTTTGCCACTATAACCTTTTTGTCCTTCAGCTGGTCTACAGATGTAATCTTGGCATTATCAGGTGATACAATTCCCAAAGATACCTTCATGTAAGGATTTGCAAAATCCACCTTTTGCTTTCTTTCATCAGTAACTGTAAAGTTAGCCATAATTATATCCACCTTGTTTGTTTCAAGATATGATACCCTGCTGGCAGCATCCACCAGTACAAACTGAACCTTAGATTCATCACCTAAAAGATCCTTAGCAAATCTCCTTGCTATGTATACATCATAGCCCTGGTTTTGCCCATTTGAATCTACATAGCCAAATGGAGCCTTATCGCTGAATACCCCGATCTTTATAACTCCCCGTTTCTTGATTTCAGCAATGGAACTTTTATTTGCAGTAACATCCTTTCCTGCTGCCTTGGAATTACCGCAGCCTGCCAAGCCCCCTAATAATATTGTTCCTGCAATTAATACTGTTAATACCCTTTTAATTTTTTTCATTATTTTCTCCCCTTTTTATTTAGGGAAATTGCATAATAACATTTTGTTTGATTTTTCAGTTTAAAAATAACGATTTATCAACGTTTTTTTAAACTGAAATTTTTGAATTATGCAATTTCCTCATTTAATATTCAAGTAAATCTAAAAATTGCTTTGCCCTGTCTGTTTTGGGATTTGAAAAGAATTCCTCAGCTGTTGCTTCTTCGCATACCTCCCCCCTGTCAATAAATATTATTTTATCCCCCACAGCCTTTGCAAAGTTCATTTCATGAGTAACAATTATCATGGTCATTCCCTGATCAGCCAGATTTTTTATAACCTCCAGAACTTCCCTCACCATTTCAGGATCAAGTGAAGCAGTAACTTCATCAAAAAGCATGATTTCAGGATTCATGCACAATGCCCTTACTATTGCTATTCTCTGCTTCTGCCCACCGGATAATTCCCTGGGGTATGAGTTCTTTCGGTCCATAAGCCCCACTCTTTTAAGTAATTCTTCTACCTGCCCCAGAGCATCCTCTTTTGATCTTTTCTGAACTTTTAATGGACCTAACAGGATATTTTCAATAACTGTCATATGTGGAAAAAGATCGTAGCTTTGAAATACCATTCCAATCTTCTGTCTTATTTCCTGCCACTTTACATTTTTATCAAGAAGGCTTCTGTTCTTAAATTTTATGTCCCCTTCCTGAATGTTTTCCAGACCATTAAGGCATCTTAATAGTGTACTTTTTCCGCAGCCGGAGGGTCCTAAAATTACTACAGCCTGTCCTTTATTTACTTTAAGATTAATTCCATTAAGTATTTCTTTATCTGCATATTTCTTATGCAGATTACGTATTTCAATCAATGGCTGAATTTTATCCATATATACACCTCCTCAGCTCCTCCATTTTTGCTCTAATACTTTTGATATTCTGGACAGCGGATAACAAATTATAAAATAGAGAAAAAATATAAGTCCATAAACCCAGAAGGAAGCTGTCGGTACCTTGAGCCTGGAAAGTTCAATAATCTGCTGACCCACCTTAGTTACATCTATAACCCCAATGAGCACAACCAGGGATGTGGTTTTAACCATTCTTGTGGCTAAATTAATGGCTCCCGGCAAAATTCTTTTAACTGCCTGAGGTATAAGTATATACATATACAGCTGAATATTATTAAGGCCTATAGCTTTTCCTGATTCAGTCTGATGCTTTGGAAGTGATTCTACTGCACCTCTCACAATATCACTCATCTCTGCAGTGCCCCACAAGCTAAAAACAATTATGGAAGACACAATTCCGCTTAATTCTATTTTAAAAAGGAATGGAATTCCAAAATATACAATAAACAGCCAGACAAGTATTGGAATAACCCTGAAAAGCTCCAAATATAACCTGTAAATAAAACAAACTGATTTAGATTTTGATTTTGCCGCTCTTATTATTCCTGTTACAATACCAAGTGCTAATCCTATTATTATAGATATTAGGGCAATTTCTGATGTTGTGATTAACCCCTGAAACAGACGCTGAATATTTCTTCCCTGAAATATTACCCTAATTCCCAAATTCTGCATAGCGTACCTTCCTTTCAGCCCAGGCGAAAAAAAGAGACAAAGGCAAAATAATTATCAGATAGGAAGTAACCAGCATTAGCAGGGATTCAAAAGTATTGTAATACATTCCGATTAAATCCTTTGTTACATTCATAAGATCTAAAATTGATATTGCGCCTAAAACAGAAGTTTCTTTTAACAAAAATATGGAGTTAGCGCCTACAGCAGGCAGGCTTATGGAAAAAGCCTGGGGCAGAATTACATATCTTAAAAGCTGATACCTGGATAAACCAATGCTGAGCCCTGATTCAATCTGTACCTTGTTCACTGCCCGAAGTCCACCCCGCAGGGCTTCACACATATAACTTCCGC
>JAJBWD010000029.1:0-17541 GCA_032907345.1 Bacillota bacterium
AATACCAAATCTATCACATTCTTTACTAAACAGCTGCCATAATACTTTTGCATTCTTTGATCTGCATTCATAATCATTTCCAAATTGCTTTATGTACTCTTGTTTAATACCGGGAAATTTTTCATCCAGCTTTTCATAGTACCAGTCCCTCTGGTTTTGTCTAAGTGTTACTCCAAAAGCAGGATAAATAAATTTTGCACCGCTTTCATAGGCATTTTTTATTATGCCCCCTATGTTTTCCTCATTATCCTCTAAAAAGGGCAATACAGGCATAAGCAGTATTCCAGTAAATATTCCTTGGCTTGAAAGCTTATTTATAGCCTGAAACCTTTTTGATGAAATGGCAGTATTGGGCTCTATCTTTTTACACAGATCATCACTGCAGGTGGTAACAGTAATCTTAATTAATACAGGAGAATGGCTTTGTATTTTCTTTAAAATATCTATATCCCTTTTAATTAAATCACTTTTAGTTGCGATGGAAACACCAAAACCATATATATTAATAAGTTCTAATGCACCTCTTGTTAAACGGTAATCTTTTTCAAAGGGATTATAGGGATCACTCATTGCACCTGTTCCAATTACCCCTGTTTTTCGTTTTGATTTAAGCTCTCCTGCTATTATATCTAAGGCATTCTCCTTTGCCCTTACCTGATCAAAATTCTCCACTTTGTAACAGCTGCTTCGGCTGTCGCAGTAGATGCAGCCATGACAGCACCCTTTATAGATATTCATATTGTAGTTGATGCCAAACCAGGAATTATGAGCTGCATAGCCGGAAATTATTGTTTTTGCCTTGATAAATTCCATAATAGTATCCTTTTTATAAGTAAATTTTATTTAGGTTCAATCTGATACCTGAGCACTGTTTTTAACTTGTCAGGTTCTGTTTTTCTGGGATCTGAAAGATAAATTTCCCTATGGGTCAGGGAAGATCTTCTGTATCCATTATCAGTACAATATTTACCCATGATTTTAAAGCTTTCAGGTTCCTCATCATAGCTTCCTGTGTGAAGCATCTGACAGCATAACCCTTCTGATATTTTATCAAACTTCGCCTTTTCTAAATAAGGATTTGGCTTTTTCTCTTTTGTCTCCAATAAAAATCTTTCATAAATATCATCAGTTAGAAAATCCGGCTGCCGTATCATAATATTATATTTAAAGTTATCTTTATCTGTGGGCAGCAGAGTTTTATCTGCCAGATCCCATACCCCCTCCAGTGGGAAGACTGTATATTGATAATAATTATCTGGTACACTATGGCTTTTATAAGACATTTTTACTGCATAGCTTATACTGTAAAGTGCGGCCACAGTCTGAGCAAAGTCTTCTCCATTTGGATTGCCTTTCCCCTCAATCATAATAAAATTAATATCAGGTACAGTCACTACAACTGGTTTTTTCTTTGGCAGATATAAATCTCTATAATCTTTTTTGTAATCTAATTTATCCACGCTTATCCTCCATGATAAAATTAAGGAAATTGTACAAAAGCCTTTTGCTGTTTTGCAGCTTATAAATAACGATATAAAGCTTTTACATGCAATTTCTTAGTATAAATTGAGTATAACATCTGAAACAAGACAACTATATGTCATATTATAAATATTTATTTAAACCTTCTTGAAACTTTCTTTTTACTATTTTTCTGATATGTTCCGGCTCTATAACCTCTGCGTAATTACCATAGGACAGTATATATCCGTAAACCCACTCATCTTCCGGGAAAGCGCAGGTTACAGTAAAGCTTCCATCTGCATTTTTCTGAATACATCCTTCATCAAATTCATCGTAAACTCTATAAGCCATTCCTTCCTCAATTTTTAATACTAAAGTAACCTTTCTGTCATTACAGGGCTCAAAATAGCTCCAAATATCCTTAGGAATGTCTTTTTCAAAGGTTTGGCTCAGCAGACAGAGCTTTTTTATTCTTGTAATTTTAAATACCCTAAAATCATTCTTCCCTCTGCAAAAACCATAGAGATACCAGCTCTGCCCTTTAAAAACAAGTTTTATCGGTTCAACTGTTCTTTCAGTTTTTTCCCCATAAGAACTAAAATAATCAAATGTTATAATATTTCTTCTGATAACCGCTGTTTTTATAAGGTTAAACTTCTCCTGTTGACTGTTATCACTGCCCCAATGGGAAAAATCTATGTCGATCCAATTCATTCCCTGTTTATTAAATAGAACACTTAATTTGTTAAGCACAGGCTCTATATCAGAAATTTTCATGGCTTTAAGGCTTTGAAGACTCATGAGTATTTCATTCTGCTCCTTATCTGAAAGCATAGATTTATTAAGTACGAAATTATCAATCAGTCTTATGCCGCCGCCCTTTCCCTTATTAGTGTAAATAGGTATTCCTGCAGCTGAAAGGGCATCTATATCCCGATAAATTGTCCGGACAGATACTTCAAAATGCTCAGATAACTCCTTAGCAGTTATTGCTTTTTTATTAAGTAAAATATAAACAATCTCAAATAACCTGTTAATCTGCATATTTCATCACCGAATATATTATACCATTATTATATGACAGCTTCATGTCATATTAAGATCAATAAAAATAGCCGGATGAGGTGAAAAATCACCCCTGCCGGCTGGAATTTCATTTAATTAAAAATTGGGTCCATCAAAACCGCAGCACAAATACTGTTTATTTTCACAGTCGAAATAATGTGCTTTCCAATAATTCGGGTCATTTATGTTGCAAAATTCAATATTTTTCAGATTTTTTTGAATTGGTAATTTAAAGGGTTTATTTAGAATTATCATGATAGAGTCAGGCAGGGGCCAATCGCCCTGAAAGGTTTTCTGAATTCTGTTCCCGGCCATCAATTCCAGTTCCAGTATTTTTTTTAATTCACCAGAAAATTTTTCTATTACTTTATTATCTACGAGCTCCATTATCAACTTCACTCCTTTTAATATAAATAATTTTTGTAATATAATTATATACTTATATTATATACCAGTATATACCATTTTATAATATTTCTGCTGAAAAATAAAACAGCAATAATACTTAAAAAAACACATAAAAAATAAATATCTCTCAAACCTAAATTTGAGAGATAAAATCTATTTAACTATATATATCTGAGAATTCTATATTTATTTTTTCTATGCTGCTTGTAACCATGGAGCCGCTGCCTGATGTTTCATCAGAAGCTTCATCAACCAATTGACAAGGAAATTTTATTATAAATTCACTGCCATATCTTTCCTTACTTTTTACTGAGATTGTACCCCCCTGAAGTTCTACCAGACACTTTACAAGAGAAAGTCCTATGCCGCTGCCTTCATTGTCCCTGGCAAGAGATTTGTCAACCTGCACAAAACGTTCAAATATAGAATTTAGCTTGTCTGCAGGAATTCCTCTGCCGGTATCTTTTACACTAATACTAATATACTCAGAAAAGTCCTCTATATTAACCGTGATTTTACCGCCGGAAGATGTAAATTTCACTGCATTTGACAGTAAATTTAGAATAATTCTTTCTATCTTTTCTGCATCACAGGCAATAACCTTCTCCTCAACAGATGTATCAAATTTAAGAGATAATCCTTTAGTTTCAATATAATCTGCTACAGACATTGTTATATTTTCTATCAGTCTTACTATATCCACATTCTTTTTATTTATATCATAGTAACCTGAATCAATTTTGGTTATATCAATTAAATTATTAATAAGCCTCAAAAGGCGATAACAATTTTGTTTCATTATTTTTGTATATTTATCTGCAGATAAATTTTGGCTTGAATAATCTTTTATTTTAAGCTCAAGTACCTGAAGCGCTGAGAAAATAACATTAATTGGAGTTCGGAGCTCGTGAGAAATATTAGAAAAAAATTCTGTTTTAATCTTATCATATTCCTTAAGTTCAACAAGTCTTTTTTTCTCAGTTACATCGATTCCTACTTTTGATAAAAGACTGCGTCCGTCCTGTAATTTTCCAATGTAAGATGAATAAAAATTAAAAATCCTTACATTGCCGTCTCTTGCTTTTATGGAGTACACTCCGCTTTTTTGCCCATCTTTAAATACTGTAACTTCATCAGTATCAACTAATTCTTCCTTTACCAGCTTTGTAATTTCTTTGAATTTTGATGTAGTTGGGGTATCTTTAATTGTATACCCTGTAACATCACTCCAGGCTCTGCTTATTTTGATTATTTCTCCGTCCTCTGTATACAGCATCATAGGTACAGGAGATTCCTCTACAGCATGTCTAAATTGGCTCTCACTTTCCTTTAAAGCTTCTTCAGTTTTTGTTCTCTCTGAAATTTCTTCTTCAAGCAGCACATTAAATTCTTTAAGATCTGCAGTTATATCTTCCAGCTGTTTTGTTTTCCACTGTAAGGATTTTGTAAAAGCATCATTTTGTTCTTTTAATTCTTTATTTGTTTCCTGTAAGTTTTTAAAACTAATTTTATAATTATTATTTTCAATATTCATAAATTTTAGTTTCATCTGCATTTCTATTCTTGCAAAAGCCTCATCATAATTAAATGGGGCAGTAATATAATCTGTCCCTCCAAAAGCAAATATCTTTTTTCTATCAAAAAGGCTGCCCTCCGGGATTATAAAAATTATAGGAATGTTCCTTAGATTTTCATCAGATTTAAGTATCTGGCAAGCTTTATAACCATCTGACTCAGCCATATTAATATCAAGTAAAATTAAGTCAGGTAAATTTTCCTTAGCTGATTGAAGTGCAGTTTCCAAAAGGTCATAATTTTTCACGTTATAACCTTTCTCTTTAAGAAGCTTTGCGAAATTAATTAAGTATGAAGATGAATTTCCAAGGATAAGTATATCTGCATGGCTGATAGAAAATTGTACATTCCCCATAATTTCCGACTCCTAATTCATAATACTTTTATTTTATATAATATTTTTTTGTTTAAAAACCAGCATGGCAGCTGTCTGATTCAAATGACCTATATACTGCTCTCCGTAAGTTGAGAAACCAATGGTAGGAATATCTTTGAATATTTCACCATATTCCCTTTGCAGATTCTTTTTCTGCAGTTCCATAGTCCTTTCTATGCAGTTAAAATTAATTATTCCATCTATTCTTCCCATTTCTATTATTTTATCCTCTAAAGCCTTCCTGGTGTCTTCAATAATGTTTGTAGCCTGAAGCAGCCTGACCTCCATGCCTTCCAGTATATTGCAAAAAAACTTTATGCTTGTACCATTTACTTTCAGGGGACTTCTTACAAAAATATCATTATCTCCAATTTGTAATCCAACAGGATGGGCGGCAAAATATTTTGATACATCTTCCGCTGGAGATATTCCTATTGCCTCTGCATAAGCTTCTGCTGCCGGTTTATTATTAAATTCTATGACTTCCCGCATTTCTTTATTTACCTTACTGGCAATTAATACCTTATCTAAGGCTTTAAAGCTTTGGGTTTTAATTATTCCAAATTCTGCTCTGTCGCTTATTTTCAGCATTACAAGAACTGAAGCATCAGTATAGGCTTTCCCACCTGCACAGACCTGGGTTTCCTTAAACCTGAAATTATCCCCGGCAGAGCCTCCAATAAAAAATACATTTGTCCTGTTTCCTATTAAATCCATAATCTTTTCTTCTTTCATGCTTACACCATCTATTAATATCAGCCCTACATATTTTGCTGCATCCATATCATAAGCACTCTCATGAAAGTATTCCTCAAAAGAATTAAATGCTGCATTTATACTTTCATTCTCATTTTTAAGATCAATCACCTCTGCTTTTGCATCAGAAATAATATTTGAATTAACAGCCATCGCTGCCACTGAATTATTCAGTAATTTGCCGCTGACGATTTCACCAGCAGTAGAACATCCTACAACTATTGAATTTATAAAAGCTTGCTGAAGCAGACTGCAAAGGTTTTCCTGGTCAAAATCAGGAGCAGCAAAAAACACTAAAAGCTTTGCATTACATCCTGTAAGCTGAGATTTGATATCTTCTGCTGCATCTGCTGCTGAAGCTTTCGTTGAATATGCTGATCTTATATTTATACAATCCTCTTTTATATTCATTACATTTAATTGTTTAGCAATAATCAAAAGTTTATTAATAATTTCAGGGTCATCTGCAGAGCTGCTGTCAAACCTGTTAGGGTTAAGCCCTTTAAGTATCAGTTTGGCAATAGTCATTTGCTCAATGGCAGGATTTCCTTTTGACCGTTCTTCAATTATCCTGTTAATCATTTCTCTTATTTTTCCAGCCACATTTATCGCACCCTTTCTTTAGTATTTTTATCCAAGAATTAATCTGTGTAAAATATGTTTTTATACATTAATTATAACGTTAAATTTCTATAATTTACATATATTTATAGTAAATTTCAAAAATTTTATGCTCTTATCCTGCTTCTTTATGCCTAATCAAATTTTATCAATTTAACTTTTGCAGTCCTTGGTAATCAGTTTGACAATTCTAAATTATTTAAATATCCGTTGGTTTTGGATAAACAACATTCTGGTTTATTATTCTTTAGCCTTCCTAAAATTTTTTAACAGTTACTGCATTTAAGAATAGAATATAATTGAGGAATTAATCAGCAAAATCAAGGAGGTTTGCATGAATAATCCATTTTCCTACTGCCATAAATGCATTCACCAGCCTGTTTGCCCGCTTTATCATACAAAAATGAGAATGCTGGGGGATTTTGACGACTTTGATGATTTTGATGGCTTTGATGGCTTTGAGAATTTTAACGATTTTAACAGCGAAGATTTTCCAGATGATTTCAGAGCTTCTCAGCAGGAGGTTAACAGAATATTAAGAATGCTTAATACACAGAAGCCTCAGCTTAGCAGAAATTTTGAAAGATATGGCGTAAGCAGGGTATTAGTTAATACCTACTTTAGAATTGCCATAAACTACACTTTAGACAATGCATCAAAGCACAGCGGGAATATAAGTCAAAGAACCAATGCAATATTAAACAGCTTCAGAAGAAGTCAGCCCTGGATATTTGCCGCACTTCGAGCGGCTGGCGTACCGGTTAACGTTATTAACGAGACTTTTAGAGAAGTAATAGAATTTACCCTGAGAAACATGAGTACTTCTCCAATACCCGGCGGCTGGAGTCAGTGGGAAGACTTAGGAGGAGTTTTAACCTCAGCTCCCGGTGTTTCTTCCTGGGCACCTAACAGACTTGACACCTTTGTAAGAGGAACTGATAATGCTCTTTATCACAAGTGGTGGAATGGTTCCAGGTGGAGCGACTGGGAAAATCTTGGCGGAAATTTAACTTCTGCACCTAGTGCTGTTTCCTGGGGGAATAATAGGATCGACGTATTTGCAAGAGGACAGGGCAATAGATTGTATCATTTATGGTGGAACGGAGTAAGATGGAGCAGCTGGCAGGATCTAGACGGAAATATAACATCAGCTCCTGCAGTATCTTCAAGAGCTGACAACAGGCTTGAGGTATTTGCCAGAGGACAGAATAATCAGCTGATGACCATGTCCTGGAATGGCACCCGCTGGAGTAACTGGAGTAATCTTGGGGGCACGTTAACTTCAGACCCATCTGCAGTTTCCTGGGGGCCAAACAGAACTGATGTATTTGCAAGAGGTACAAATAATGCTATGTGGCATATATATAGAAATTAAGGGCGGCTCCTAACCATTTTAATTATTATTTAAGGAAATTGGGTGATATAAATTTAACAGTTAAAATATTATTATGCAATTTCCTTATTTAAGTTATATAAGGCAAAACTTCAGATTTAAAATCCCATATCTGAAGCTTTGCCTTTAAATAGTCTTTCGGTACATGTCCAATTATTTACCCAGGTTTCAAGGCACCCACATCTAAAATGGGTTTCCTATAATTCTGCTTCTGTCAGGGCACCTCCCCTTCTCAATACCCGATGCTTAGTTATAGCTTAGAGGGTTCACAAAATAAATTTATTTTAAACCATACCTTTATATGAATATTTCACTCTTAACAGGAATATTAAGTAAGGGGGTGTATAAATATGAATAATCCGACTTTAAGAGTCATGTTTTTTACAAGAGATATTGATATGCATATAATTCCGGTAATAGTTAATGATGAGATAAAAAAAATATATGAAGATAATTCAATTAATGATGATTTAATATTAAAAGGATGGGAAGATTTTAATTTGAATCTTCCTGAGGATGCAGCCTACCTGAATATATTACTGAATTCAGATACAATTGAAGTAAATGGCGGGCTATTTAAGATAGTGGAAAAACAAGTCAAGGCAAATATTCCAAGAGGACTTTGGATAATGGTTGAACCTATGGACACGTAAAATGGAAGATTACTGATTAATTATAAAAAGGAGCACTATGATTTTGAAAAGGATACAAATATGGCGAAGATAAAGATACAATAAGTATCGGTAATTTATCTTCGCCATATTTTTATGAATTATTTATGAGAAATTCAATATTTATTTTTCTTTGTGTATACAGTATGAAGCAGTTTATGAGATTTCCCGCTTAATGGTTTTTCAAAATATTGCTGATATAACTTTATAATAAAGGGATTCTTATGGGATTTTCTAAAAATTTTCCCTTCATCTTCATTATAAAGTACCTCCATTCTCTTTTCTCTTATTTCATCATTAACAGGTCTTGGCTGTCCCCCGCCGCTTATGCAGCCTCCAGGGCAGGCCATTACTTCAATGAAATGATAGGGACTTTCTCCTTTTTTTATTTCATCAAGCAGTATAGAGGCACCTTTCAGTCCGCTTGCAGCAGCAATCTTCAGTGTAATATTATTTAAAAATTCCCATTCCTCTTTAGCTCCTTCTATTTTAAATTCTGCAGTTTTTATTCTGTTTAGTCCATGAACAGCCTCAACATGAAGATTACTGCAGGGCAGCTCTTTTCCTGTTACTATTTCATAAACCGTTCTAAGAGCTGCTTCCATTACTCCGCCTGAGGCACCAAAAATATCTGCCGCTCCTGATGAAAAGCCCAAAGGGTTATCAAACCTGCTGTCGGGAAGAGTAGTAAAATCAATTCCTGAATCTTTAATCATTTTGGCAAGCTCTCTTGTGGTTATAACAGCATCTACATCCGGTATACCATTATTCTGCATTTCAGGCCTTGTAATTTCGTATTTTTTTGCTGTACAGGGCATTACTGAAACCATAAACATTTTTTTTGGATTCACTTTAATTTTATCTGCAAAATAACTCTTACATAAAGCACCAAGCATCATATGAGGAGATTTACAGGATGATAAATTGGGAATCTGCTCCGGATAATAATGTTCAATATAATTTACCCATCCGGGACTGCAGCTGGTTATGAGGGGAATAACAGCTTTATTTGACGGCTTAAATCCTGTTTTCTTATATTGATCTTCATTAATAACATTTTTAGAATAAAAGAATTGTGTAAGCCTCTGGAGAAGCTCATATCCTTCCTCCATAATTGTTAAATCAGCTGCAAAATTCGTATCAAAAACATAATCAAAATTCATTTCCTTTAAAGCGCTTACCATTTTGCCTGTAACACATTGACCTGCCTCACAGCCAAATTCTTCACCTAATGCTGCACGAACAGCAGGTGCAGTCTGAACTATTACGGTTTTTGAAGGGTCCTGAAGGGCATCCCATACTATTTTTGCAGAATCCTTCTCCTTCAATGCATCTACAGGACAAACTGCAGTACACTGACCGCAATAGGTGCATGAGGAAGATCCTAAAGGTAAATCCTCCCCGGGGCTAATGCTAGACCCAAATCCTCTGAACTGAGAATTCAATATTCCCACGCCCTGAACTTCATTACATACAGCAACACATCTTCTGCATAATATACATTTAGAAGTATCTCTTACGATTGCCGGAGAGGATATATCCACTGAACATTTGGATTTTTCTCCTTCAAATCGTGATTCATCTATTTGTATCAATTCCCCCAGCTTTTGAAACTCACAATTTTGATTTCTTGAGCACTGAAGGCACTCTTTCGGATGATCGGAAAGCATCAGTTCATAAAGTACTTTCCTTGCATTTCTTACTTTTTTTGAATTTGTCAAAACTTTCATGCCTTCTCTTACAGGAGTTATGCAGGAAGCCTGAAGATTAGCTGTTCCCTCTACTTCAACAACGCATATCCTGCAGGATCCAATCTGATTAACGCCCTCAAGGTAACACAAAGTAGGTATTAAAATATTATTCTTTTTTGCAGCTTCTAAAATAGTAGTGCCTTCTTCGGCAATAATTTTTTTATTATTAATTATAAGATTTACCATTATAATTCACCACCTTTTATTACTTTCTTCTGTCGCATCTTAAGCATCTCATGGATTCTGCTATTGCATTTAACCTATGAAAGCCTTTGGATACTTCTTCAAAATTGTGTTTTCGGGAGTCCGGATCAGCATACTGCATAGCAAATCTTTCATGTTCCACCAGTTCTGAATCATCAATAATAAGAGGAATATCTATTGGTTCACCCTTATTCAGTTCTCCCTTTCCGCCCAGGTACCTGTCGATAGAACATGCCGCTTTCTTTCCGTCTGCAATAGCTGTAATTACCTGATTAGATCCCCTCACTACATCTCCTCCTGCAAATACTCCGCTCATTGTAGTCATCTGGGTTTCACTGTCTACTACAAAAGTGCCCCATTTTGTTACTTCAACTTCGTCCTTTCTTACAAAAGGAAGATCTGAATATTGGCTTACTGCAGGAATTACGTAATCTACATCAAACATAAATTCTGAGCCCTGAATTTTACATGGTTTTTTTCTTCCATTTGAATCAAATCCACACATTTCCATTCTAAGGCATTTAACCTGTTTTACTCTGTCAGTTCCAACAAATTCAATTGGAGCTACAAGCTGATGAACAATTACGCCTTCCTCAATTGCTTCTCTTATTTCCCGCTTATCCGCAGGCAGATCTTCGATAGTCCTTCTATATAAAATGTTAAATTACTTTGCTCCGAATCTCACTGCAACTCTGGCAGCATCAATTGCTGTGTTTCCTCCCCCAATTACTGCTGCGACTCCGCTTAGCTTTACAGGTTTCCCCAGGTTAACATCCTTCAGAAAATCAAGTCCATGGTATACACCCGGCAGCTTCTCTCCGGGGACCCCTACGTTTCTTGAAAGCTGTGTTCCTGTTGAAATATATAGCGAGTTATGTCTTTCTCTTATTTCTTTGAAAGAAATATCTTTTCCAACTTCCATACCGGTAAGAATTTTAATTCCAACCTGCTTTATTGCATCTATTTCCCTTTTAACAACTTCATTTGGCAGACGATATTCAGGTATACCAAATACCAAAACTCCACCGGCAACCGGCTGGGTTTCATATACTGTTACATCATAGCCAAGCCTTCCCAGGTAGTATGCACAGGTTAAGCCTGAGGGACCGGCACCAATTATTCCCACGGATTTATCTTTTCTTGGAAATACTAAATCAGTAAATGGCTCATTATATTTAAGAACCTCATCTGCTGCATATCTCTTCAGGTCTGCTATAGCGAGCGGTTCATCCAGCTGCCCCCTTCTGCATTTGCTCTCGCAGGGGTGGGTACATACTCTGCCGCATACAGATGGAAATGGATTTTCCTGTCTTATCAGGTTATATGCATCCTTAACTCTTCCCGCAGCAATAAGTGCAATGTATCCGGGAACGTTAACTCCTGCAGGACAAGCATTTTCACAGGGAGAAATAAACAATTCGGAACATACCCCTGCTCTGCAATATTTATATTTGATATGTTCATCATACTCATCCCTAAAATATTTTATTGTGCTGAGAACCGGATTTGGAGCAGACTGGCCTAAACCACAAAGTGCTGTAGCTTTAACCGTTTCTGCCAATTCAGCAAGAAGCTCCACGTCTCCTTCTTTTCCCTTTCCTCCGATGATTCTTTGAATAATCTCCAGCATCCTTTTTGTACCCAGTCTGCAGGCTGTACATTTGCCGCAGGACTCATCCTGTACAAATTCCATAAAATATCTTGCTACATCTACCATACATGCATCTTCATTCATGCATATAAGGCCTCCGGAACCCATAATTGCTCCAAGTTCATTAAGTGAATCATAATCTATTGGAGTGTTTAAATGTTCCTTTGTCAGGCATCCTCCTGAAGGTCCTCCGGTCTGTGCAATTTTAAATTTCTTTCCTTTTGGGATGCCTCCGCCAATATTAAATATTATTTCACCTAATTTAATTCCCATTGGGACCTCAATGATTCCGGTATTATTAATATCTCCTGCTAAAGCAAAAATTTTTGTACCCTTGCTCTTTTCAGTTCCTATTTTTGAAAACCACTCAGCACCATTTAGAATTATTGCAGATATATTCCCAAAAGTTTCAACATTATTTATAATAGTAGGCTTCCCAAATAAGCCTTTATCAGACGGATATGGAGGTTTCTGCCTGGGCTCACCTCTTTTTCCTTCTACTGAATTCATAAGCGCGGTTTCTTCTCCGCAAACAAAAGCCCCTGCTCCAATTCTAATTTCAATATTAAATTTGAAATTAGTTCCCAGAATATTTTCTCCTAATATATTTCTTTCCCTGGCTTCATTAATTGCAAAATCCAGTCTTTCTACAGCCAAGGGATATTCAGCCCTAACATATACATATCCTTTATCTGCTCCTATTGCATATCCTGCAATAGCCATACCTTCAATGACATTGTGAGGATCACCCTCTAAAAGGCTTCTGTCCATAAATGCACCCGGATCACCCTCGTCTGCATTACAGATTACATATTTTTGATTTTCATCAGACTTTGCTGCCAGCATCCATTTAAGTCCTGTAGGGAATCCGCCGCCGCCTCTTCCTCTAAGTCCTGATTTTTTAATTTCTTCAATTACCTGGAGTGGGGTGAATTTTTTAAGAACTTTGGCAAGAGCAAAGTAACCTTCCTTTGATATATACTCGTCCATTGAACTATAATCAATCTGTCCGCAGTTTCTCAAAACTACTTTTTTTTGTTTTTTAAAAAACTCTATGTCATTAACATAGGGAACTTTTTTACCTGTATCAATATTTGTATAGCAAAACTCTTCTGCAATTTTATTTCCCAAAAGATGTTGATTGACTATCTTTTTCATATTTTCCGGCCTTAGATTGCAGTATAATACTCCCTCTGGTTCTATTATCATAGCCGGTCCTGCATTACATAACCCTAAGCAGCCTGTAAGATTAATTTTAACAGTTTCCGAAAGGCCGGCAGCCTTAATTTCTTCAATTAGGGCATCCTTTACTGCACCGCAGTTTGAAGAAATACAGCCTGCACCTGAGCAAATACAAACAAAATGGCTGTATTTTCCAATTTCTTCATTATATTTTTGTTTTATGAAATCTAAATCCTCAACAGATTGTATTTTACTACCCAAATCATTACTCATTTCACACCACCCTCCTATTCATACTCCTTTAATATTTGCTGTATTTTATTCGGATTTACTCTCTTGTATACTTTGTCATTGATGCTCATGGCCGGCGCTAAACCACATGCCCCTATACATCTTTTAACCTGAAGTGAAAATTTAAAATCCTTGGTGGTTTCTCCAACATCGATTCCCAAAAGTTCTTTAAGCCTTTCAATTATCTTTTTGCCGCCCCTTACATAACATGCAGTTCCCAGGCAGACGCTTATAGTATATTCACCCTTGGGTTTTGTTGAAAAGAAGGAATAAAAGGTAACAACTCCGCTGACTTTTGAAATAGGCAGATCCATTTTTTTAGCTATATAGTTTTGAACTTCATAGGGCAGAAATCCGAAAATCGCCTGAGCCATATGGAGAACCTGAATTAAATTGCTTTCTTTTTTTTCATACTCCTCAATGATATCTGTAAGCAAAGAGTATTTATCTTCCTCACTCATATCACTGCACATACACTTTTTAATAATCCGTGACAATATAACACCTCCTGTTTATCTGTATTAATTTCCTTTGGATAAAATGCTTTGCACTATGTACTCTCAAGGCACTTTCTGGTTATACAGCTAGTCCTCTTAACAAATATATTCCACAGATTATTTTTTATTATCTTCTTGGGGACGGTTCTTAATTATTTTATATCCTAATAATCTGAATCTTACTTCCTTAAACCTTTATGCAAAAAGTCCTTCACTTAATATCAACTCCATGTTTTTTGTTAATATTAAGTGAAGGACTAATATGTATTTAAAAAATAATTTTATTAAGAAGCTTTCCTATAGTTTGCCTGATTTTAAGATAGAAATCAGAAGCCAGATTCCCATGATAGCAGCAAATATATAGCCAGTAATCCCAATTATGGATATATCAAATATTTTAGGTCCTATACTTGAATTAAGAATCATTGATGATCCGATTATCATTGAAGAAATAATAAGAGAAAAAACTATCCTGTTTGCCATTTTGTTGATTTCATTGATATACTTTTCCATATTATCAAGCTTCAGCTTAACTTTAGCTCTTCCGCTCATTATGCTGTCTGCAAGTTCTGTAAATTTAGTTGGCAGCTTTGATGCATCCCTGGCAAAATTGTAACCTCTTATTAACATCTCATCAAAAGATATCTTTTCCAATATGCCAAATTTATTAGTGCCTTTAACAAATGGAACAGCAATATCTAGAATTTTTATATCAGGGGCTATCTTTACTACTACTCCTTCAATTATCACAAGTCCTCTTATAAGAATTGTAAAATCTTTTGGAAGTCTTATATTATTTCTTTTAGCAGCATCAAATATTTCCTGCAGCAGAGAAGATACTTTTATATTCTGAAGGGATGTATTAAGGTAGCTGGCAAAAAGATAATCTATGTCTTCATATAATGTATTTCTGTCTACATATCCCCTTTTTATACCAATACTCATTAAAACTGATATAAGTTTATTAACATTCTGATAAGCAACTGCCATGATTATATCATTTAAAGCCTCTTTAAATGAAGGAGTAAGGGTTCCCATAATTCCAAAATCAATATAATAAATCTTACCGCCATTTACAAACAAATTGCCAGGATGTGGATCTCCATGGAAAAAGCCGTCCTCAAATATTTGCTTAAAATATCCAAGAGCTAATTTTCTTCCTAAATCATCTAGATCATAATTTTCTTTTTTCAATTCCAGTAAATCATCAATTTTTATTCCATCTATTACCTCCATAGTCAGTACCCTGCTGGATGATAATTCTTCATATACCAGGGGGCACCCCATAAAGGCAACATTCTTGTTGAAATTGTAAAACTTTTTAATGTTTTCAGCTTCATTTTTGAAGTTCAGCTCCAGCTCTGCAGAAGCTTTTATTTCATCAAGGGCTTCCTTAGGATTTATTAATGCGTCAGTAAATTTAACCTTTGTAAGTGAAAATATCTTAGAAAGGATTGATATATCCATAGCTATATTTTCTTTTATGCCAGGTCTTTGGATTTTTACAATTACATCCTCTCCAGTTTTAAGACGAGCTTTATAAACCTGTGCAACTGAACCTGATGCAACAGGTTTTTTTTCAAAATATGAAAAGCATTCAGATAAATCTAAATTGAATTCCTGATAAAATACATTTATTATATCTTCATACTTTTCCTCATATACATTATCCTGCAGCTTAGATAATTCTTCAATGTAAGATGAAGGCATGATATCCGGCCTGGTGCTTAGGATCTGGCCTATTTTAATAAATGTTGTACCCAGTTCCTCAAAGGCTTTCCTAAGATTTACTGCACTATCATCAATTTTTGATATTTTTGAATCTACTAAATAACCAAACCCATAATGAGCAAGGACTCTGACTATTTCTCTGAATCTTTTTCTGGCCTCAGACATTTTTCCACCGCCTTCAACTTTAAAATAAGCCCAAGTTAAACCTGGGCTTATTTATCTTCTTTATTTTTTTCTAACTTTTCCAGTCTGCTTAGTATATCCTTTAAATCATCTTTTGTAGCAAAGTTCATTTCCTGAAATAATTCTTTCAAATCTTCTAATGTCACGGCTCCGCTGCTTTTCTTATCTTCATCCTTCTTTGTTATTGTTCTTTTTAATTCCTGAGATAACTCTTTTCCTTCATCCACTGTCAGCCTGCCTTTTTCCACCATGTTCTCTACTGCCTTAGAAGCTTTCTCATATGTATAGGCTGCTGATCCTATTCCTGCTAATAATATATTTTTAAATTCTTCCATAATCAACACCTCCGCTTTTATATAAATTATACTACAGGATAAATAATATAATTATGAATTTATTGTTAATAT
Organism: Bacillota bacterium; assembly: GCA_032907345.1. Lineage (GTDB taxonomy): Bacteria > Bacillota > Clostridia > Clostridiales > Clostridiaceae > JAJBWD01. The sequence continues at coordinate 16,227 of JAJBWD010000029.1, forward strand.
ATTCCCAAAAAAATGATCACATATTTACATTATTCCCTCTGTTTAAAAAACAAAACTTAATTGTTGTCCGGCTTCTGAACAACAATTAAGTATTTTAGGATTATTGGATTTCTGATCCAAATATAGCTGTATATTGATTATATAAAATGAACATATCATCTTTCCATTTTAGGGTGTTTAAAATATAGCCTAAAGAGTCTGCATTATATCTTCCGGCTATTTTTTGATAGGCTAACAGTTCATATACGTTATTTGAATCAAAATCCACAGGATATAAGCCGCTTAGCGGGTTTACAAATCCACTGATTGGATTTTTCAGCTTTCCGTTCTCGTCATATATTTCATTTAAATAATCAGCTCCCTTGTTAGATATATCTATAATATATTTTGTATTATTTTTCCTGCTGATAACTTCCACCTTATAGTCGTCTTGATAAGTAACATCGTACTTGTATTCCTCATTATATACATTAAAGTCAAAAAGTAATTGGGCCCTATTATCAGCAAAGGAATAAATGTAGTGGTACATGATTGCACCGCTGCCGCCTGAATCAATGCTTATTAAGATATCATCAATGCCGTCTCCTGTAAAATCCCCTAAAAACAGTCTGGGATTATATCCTGCATTTTCACTAAGAGATATTCTGGTAAACCTGCCTGTAATTCCATATTGAATTAAAAGGGTGATATTTTGAACAAATGGGCTGTTTACTGTCCTTCTGCCGGTTAAATAAACATTATCCGGTATTCTGTCTCCATTTACATCCCCCCTTGCAAAAGCTGCAATCATTGGATATATCATATCAGTCTTAAAACAGCAATTATACATGACAGCTCCTTATTATAAGATTTGTTAATATCTTATGAAAACTTTTTAGGGACGGTTCTTATTTATTTCTTTTTCGTATGCAATTAAAAAAATCTCAGATTTTTATATAAAATAATCTGAGATTAACTATTTTTTTAAATGAAATTTTTAAAAGAAAATAAGTTAGGACCTTTTTTTGATGCTTGTCTACTTAAACTGGTTTTTTAAAATACTGATTTATGCAGCTTTATTATTTATTCTTACACTGCTGCCTTTTCTTTCAAAAAGTCCTCCATTATATTCTTATATCTTTTATTATTTTCAATTAATTCTAATCCTATATTTGACAGTTCGGATACCCTGGACAAGGTTAATCGCCCAATCAGGCTGCATATTTGTTTATAGGTAAAATCGCAATAATATCTTATTAGGAAAACACATAATGCTCTGCTTTCTTTGGCTCCCCTTTTATACTTCCATTTCAGCATTTTTTCATCTACATCTGTG
>JAJBWD010000030.1:0-4780 GCA_032907345.1 Bacillota bacterium
ATTTTTGCACACTCATCCAATTCTGTTGATATTCCCTTTACAAATCCATGATAGAGGAAAATAGCCAAAGGGCTGCCAAGTCCCCAGTATATTACGGAAAGCCCCCAAATGCTGTTTATTAAATGGAGGTTTTTGCTTATTTTAACCAGTGTTATCATAAATGACTGAAATGGTATCATCATAGGTATAATACAGAAAACAAAAAGTATATAACTTATTCTGGTTTTAGTACGGGACAGCATATAACCTGCCAGAGATCCAAATATAACTATTCCTGCTGTTCCTAATACAGTAACTATTAATGTATTTAAAAATGCTCTTGGATAATTCATTTCTTTAAATGCATTTACAAAATTTATTAATGACAGGCTTTTAGGAAGGGAAACAGCATTAGTCATTATTTCAGAATAGGACTTAAATGAACCTATTATGACTATTATCAGCGGAGACAATGATACTATCAATAAAATAAGCGCTGCTATAAAAAGTATGACTGAAGATTTTTTATTTCTCATGCTTCCACCTCTTTTTTCTTAAAGGCAGTAACCTGCCATATAGTAATGGCTGCAACTAAAAGGAACAATACAACAGATTTAGCGCTGCCGTACCCAAACTGATTATTGTTAAAAGCCGTATTATATATATCAAGAGCAATCGGAGTAGTTGATGTTCCCGGCCCGCCGCCTGTTAAGCTGAATATTAATTCAAACATTTTAAGTGAATTTGACAGGGAATAAAATACGCATACAGTAATTGAAGGAATAATCATAGGCAGAACCACCTTGAAAAACTTCTGGACTGAATTTGCTCCCTCAATGGTAGCCGCTTCAATAATTGAATCCGGCACTGACTGAAGACCTGCAATATATATAATCATATAAAATCCTATACTCTGCCAAACTGTAACTACTATAGTTGCAATAACTGACAGCTTGGGGCTTCCTATCCAGCTCCAGCCAAAGATCGAAATATTAGTTGTTTCGTAAAGGGAATCAAAAACACGGCCAAAAATAAACTTCCATATAAATCCTATAATTATTAAACTTATGATATTGGGAATATAAAATGATGTCCTGAAAAAGCCTTTGCCCTTTATATTTGATTCCAGAAGCAGTGCTATCAGAAGTGCAATGACATTTACGAACAATACTACAAAAAGAGTATATATTATTGAATAAATAAAGGCTCCTTTAAAAATTGTATCACTGGTAAAAAGTCTTATATAATTATCAATTCCAACAAATGTGGAGGTTTTTCCAATACCATTCCACTTTCTGAAGGAATAATATATGCACATGATAAATGGAATAGCTACAAACATAGATATTAACGTGATAGCCGGTGCAACGAATCCAAAGAAGTTCAGTTTATCTATAATTTTTCGCTTTGCAGACAATTTCATAATAACAATCCTCTCTAAAAATTTACGATGAAAAACAAGTTCTTCATCGTAAACAGATTATAGCCAGGAAATTGCATAATAATCTTTTCCTGATTATTAGTTATGCAATTTCCCAAATTAATAAATTCTATTTTTTCTGAGCATTAAATGCATCAGCAAATACTTTTGTAAGGGCTTCTTTTGTTTTCTGTCTGTTGGTTGTACCTGCTGCATAGTTTTGGAATGCTACTCCAAATGGCTGTTCAACTCCATCAGGACCTGCAAATAACCACCATGAACTTGTTGCCTTATTTGCTATGGCATTTCCTGTTTCCTTTGCCAGTGCTGTATCCGGCATTTTAGCTCCGGCCTGGGGTGATATCTGCTTAATTTTCTCTGGTATCCATGCCTTGCCGTAGTCAGATGTTGTTAACCATTTTAACCAGTTAAGCACTTCTTTTAAATTCTTGGAATCCTTGTTAACTCTGAATGTAAGGTTTGAATCAACTGCCAGTAAGTCTTTTCCATCACTTCTTGGTGAATTGAAGAACCCAATATTTAATTTAGAATTAATCTTCATAACTGAATCTTCTGCCCAGGTTCCCTGATGAATTATAGCAACTTTTCCGCTGGCAAAATCTGAACACTGCTTATCAAAGGTAGATTCCATTGGTTTGCTTCCGCTGTTTGCCTTTATTAAATCTATTAAGTCAAGAGCAAAATCAACCTGAGGCAGATCTCCAAATTTCAGTGAGCCGTCTTCAATTTTCTTAAACATACCTGCATAATCCCCGCCGTTAACATCACTCATTGCCGGGTAAGTTGTCTGAGGAAGCACCCACCATTCTCCAAATCCGGAGCTGAAGGGCTGTATTCCTGCTGCTTTTAACTTTGCACAGGCTGCTTTTAAATCATCCATTGTTTTAGGAAGTGTTGTTATTCCTGCCTTAGTAAATATATCCTTGTTATATATAAATGAATGTGCCTGTACTAAAAATGGATATCCGGTTACATGGCCATCTAAAGTTGTGCTTTTCAGCATATCCGGGTTAATATTTTTCATGAAGTCTTCATTTTCCAGATTGTATTCATAATCCTTATACACCTTGTTGTCATTGTAAGCACTGCTCATGAACATATCAGGAACTTCACCGGAATTTAATTTCGTCTTTAATACCGTCTGGTAGTCGTTTTGAAGAATTTCCATGTTGATTGTTACGTTTGGTTTAACCTTCTTGTATTCAGCAACCATCTCGTTGTACTGATCTGTAAGCTCAGGACTGTTCATCATAAAATTGAGAGTAACATCCTTTTCTTCACTTTTAGTTGAGGTACTGGCTGCTTTGCTTCCGCATCCTGTTAAGGATAACGTTAACATAAGACCTGCTAATGTAAGTGACAAACTCTTTTTCATTTTTATCCCCCTCTTAATAGCCGGAAAATGCATACCCAAAAATTCAAATTCAGCTTAAACGTTATCATATGCCTGATTTTAAGCTGAATTGATATAATGCAGATTCCTCAGCAACTTTATATTTATAATATACTCCCATCTAAGAATTAAATAAATTGAATAAATTAATCACTTTTAGGGTAAAAAATTGAACTGTGCTGCGTGACATATAATTTATGTGATATAATTTTTATGAGTTGGTGATGATAATGAAAATACGAAAAGTGATTAAAGTTATTGATAAAAAGTACAAAAACACAACACTATCAAATAAAATTATAATAGCAATGTCCTTTGCTTTTATTATTCTGTTTTCTCTTGTAATAACCTTTAATGAGTACAGGACAATCAACATTTTTACAAAACAGCAGTCATCACTTTCAGAAGAAATATTAGATATGAAAAGCCAAAACTTTTTAACATATTGCAATCAGCTGGAAAATTACACTCTGCAGCTTCGAAATGATGATAACTTTATGCAGCTTATTACCTTAAAAGACATGGATTACAGCGGCGACTTATACATACAAAATGCATTTAAGAATATGTTTTATACAAGAAGGGATATTTCAGAGCTGAAGCTTTATTTAATTAACGAGAATAAAAATTATACAATTTCAAAGCAGTATCAGAATGTACGAACCTCAGTAAATCCGGATTTCAGTAAGTCTCGTGAATTTACGGAAGCTTCAAAGTATCCAAGCTATAAATATACAACTGCATCAGGGAATTCTTCAAATACCTTTTTGAAAATTTACAGGGCCATAATAAACATTCAAAATCAAAAAACCCTGGCATATGTTGAAATTACTGTGGATACCTCATATATTCAAAACCTGGCTAATACCAATTCACCAAATCAGTATACCTTCAGCCTTTTAGATAAACAGGGAAATCTTTATTATACTAATAACAAAGACATTGTCAGGCAGAATACTTTATCCGGAATATTAAGTTCAAAGATTAACCTGAAGAATTCTGCTTCAGATAAGCTGGAAGGCAGTTTTTTCAATCCAATTGATAAAATAAATTACTTATTTATATATTCTGTTTATAAAGATGCAAACTGGGTCCTTGTTAATATAACACCTGCCAGTATAGTTAAAAAATCTGCCCTTGAAACAAGAAATATAACGGTAATCATAAGCATAATTGCTCTTATCATAGCTATGCTGTCCATATTTACCCTGACAAAAACACTTTTAAAGCCACTTAAAAAATTAGCTTCTCAAATGGACAAGGCTGGTGAAGGAGATTTCGGAGCTACTATTGATGTTAAAGGCAGTGCGGAAATAAAAAATCTAGAATCTAAATTTAATTCCATGCTTAGAAAAATAGATGAATTAATTGAGAAAAATTATATATCTGAGCTGAATGAAAAGACGGCAAAGCTAAAAGCCCTGGAAGCCCAGATCAATCCTCATTTTCTATACAATACACTCCAGGTTATATCAACTCAGGCCATAATTAACGGTCAGAAGGATATAAGCCGTATGATTAAAGCACTTTCATCAATTCTTCGCTACTCCATAATAGACAATGACCTTGTGCCCCTGGATTCTGAAATTAAAAATGTACAGGCTTACTTGCTTCTTCAAAAAGCCAGGTTTGATGAGAGACTGTCCTATAATTTTAATATAGAAAGCAAAATAGGTGATCTGCTGCTGCCAAAGATATCTATAATGTCTCTGGTTGAAAATTCTATTAAACATGGCATGGAAACCACATATGAAAATATTGAGATAAATGTGGATGTAATGCTGCGCCAGGGATATCTGGTTGTTCTGGTAAAGGACAACGGAGCCGGCATGACTCCTGAAAAGCTGGAATATGTAAGAAACCAGATTTCAGAATCAGCCCAGGGTCAGAACATAGGACTTTCAAACTTATCAGGCAGGCTTAAGATTCTTTATAATAACCTGGCATCAATAAACATTGAAAGCAGC
>JAJBWD010000031.1:0-3861 GCA_032907345.1 Bacillota bacterium
CAGAAATGTTAAGATTAAGGAACCTGTAATAAAGATTACTGACATAACACCGGATGAGGGAAGGATAGCCTTAGAAGGTGAAATATCCAATATAGAAGCAAAGGAATTAAAGAGCGGAAAAACATTAGTTTCCTTTGATTTATACGATGGCACCAGCTCCATGACCTGTAAGTCCTTCCTGAAGGAAGAAGGTGAGGTAGTGCCAAGGCTTAAAAAGGCTAAGGGCGTCAGACTATCCGGAAATGCAGGTTACAGTAAATTTTCCGGGGAAGTTGAGATGATTGCCAATACTATAGTAGAAACGGAAGGGGTAAAGAGATCTAAGAGACAGGATAATGCAGAAGTGAAGCGGGTAGAACTGCACATGCATACCCAAATGAGTCAGATGGATGCTATGACAAGTGCTGCTGATCTGATTAAAAGAGCCATGAGCTGGGGAATGAAATCCATAGCCATAACAGACCATGGAGTTGTACAAGCTTTTCCTGAGGCTCATAAGCTGCTGGGAAGAAATAATCCTGATATGAAGATTATATATGGAGTGGAGGCCTATTTGGCACCTGATAAAAAGCCATCTGTTGCAAATCCCAAGGGTCAGAGTATCGATACCACTTACTGCATTTTGGATTTGGAAACTACAGGCTTTTCGCCAGTAACGGAAAAAATCACTGAAATAGGGATAATGAAACTTAAAGATGGAAAGGTAATCGATAAATTCAGCTGCTTCGTGAATCCTGAAAAGCCGATTCCGGCAAGGGTTGTGGAAGTCACAAATATAACTGACGATATGGTAAGAAGTGCAGAGACTATAGAGAAGGTATTTCCTAAAATGCTGGATTTTATTGATGGGAGTGTATTGGTTGCTCATAATGCCGGGTTTGATGTAGGCTTCCTAAAGCATAATGCGAAAGTCTTAGGTTATGATTTTGATTTTACCTATCTGGATACCTTATCCTTAGCCCAGGAGATTTTCCCTGATTTTAAAACCTATAAATTAGGAAGAATTGCAAAAAATCTTGGTATAAAGGTGGAAACTGCACATAGAGCCTTAGATGACGTGGATACCACTGTCAAGATATTTATGCGCATGCTTGAAAAGCTCAGGGAAAGAGGCGCAGAAACCCTTGAAGATATAGATATATATGGTTCTAATGAAGAGGCTAAAAATGAGGAGTATAAAAAGCTTAAAACTTATCATGCTATAATATTCGCAAAGAATTATACAGGCTTAAAGAATTTATATAAGCTTGTTTCTTATTCAAATTTAGATTATTTTTATAAAAAACCCCGTATATTAAAGAGTATGTTAAGAAAATATTCGGAAGGGTTGATTCTTGGCAGCGCCTGCAGTGAAGGTGAGCTGTATCAGTCAATACTTCTGGGAAAATCCGATGAGGAAATTGAAGCTATAGCATCAGAATATGATTATTTGGAAATCCAGCCTTTGGGGAATAATGATTATTTAGTAAGGCAGGAACAGGTACCGGATAAAGAATATCTAAAAGAACTTAACAGAAAAATTGTAGCCCTTGGAGAAAAATTAAATAAGCCTGTTGTGGCTACGGGAGATGTTCATTTCATGGATCCTGAGGACGAGATATACAGGCGTATACTGGAAGCAGGACAGGGCTTTAAGGATGCAGATAATCAGGCTCCGTTATATTTAAGGACCACCGAGGAGATGCTTAAGGAATTTTCCTATTTAGGAAAGTAAAAGGCCTATGAGGTAGTAGTAACAAATACAAATCTGATAGCAGATATGTGTGAACAGATAAGTCCTATTTCACCGGAGAAGTGCCCGCCTCATATAGACGGCTGTGAGCAGACCATCAAGGACATTGCCTTTGGGAAAGCCCATGAACTATATGGAGACCCATTGCCGGAAATTGTTCAGCAAAGGCTTGACAGAGAGCTGGATTCAATTATAAAAAATGGTTTCTCAGTAATGTATATCATAGCTCAAAAGTTGGTATGGAAATCAAATGAGGATGGTTATCTGGTAGGCTCCAGAGGATCTGTCGGTTCTTCCGTGGTTGCATATATGACCGGTATAACGGAAGTAAATGCTCTTCCGCCTCATTACAGATGTCCGAACTGCAAGTACTCAGACTTTACGGATTACGGCTATAAAAATGGCTTTGACCTGCCGGATAAGCTTTGTCCTGTTTGCGGAGAAAAGCTTTTTAAGGACGGAATAGATATACCCTTCGAAACCTTTCTGGGTTTCAATGGAGATAAAGAGCCGGATATAGATTTAAACTTCTCTGGTGAGTATCAGGCAAAGGCACATAAATATACAGAAGTTATCTTTGGAAAAGGTACAACCTTTAAGGCTGGGACCATAGGTACTATAGCTGAAAAAACAGCCTTCGGATACGTAAAAAAGTACTTTGATGAAAAAGAGCTTCCATTAAACAAGGCAGAAATCGTGAGAATATCAAAAGGCTGTACAGGAATAAAAAGGACCACAGGGCAGCATCCCGGCGGAATTATAGTTGTGCCTAAGGGAAGAGAAATTTTTGAATTTTGCCCGGTTCAGCATCCTGCTGATGATCCGGATTCGGACATCATAACTACGCATTTTGACTACCACTCCATTGACCAGAATCTATTAAAGCTGGATATACTGGGCCACGATGATCCAACAGTTATAAGAATGCTGCAGGATATAACAGGAGTAGATCCCCTGACAATACCTATGGATGATAAGGAAACCATGTCAATATTTTCATCTACAGATGCCCTGGGTGTAACACCGGAGCAGATAAATTCAAAGGTCGGAACCTTTGGAATTCCTGAATTTGGAACCAAGTTCGTAAGGGGAATGCTTTTAGATACATTGCCGAAAGCTTTTACTGATTTGATATGTATATCAGGACTTTCCCATGGTACAGACGTTTGGCTGGGAAATGCCAAGGATTTAATAGACAGCGGAATAGTTACCTTAAGTGAAGCTGTATGTACCAGAGATGATATCATGATTTATCTTATCAAAAAAGGTCTGCCGCCAAATACTGCCTTTAAGATAATGGAGCTGGTCCGTAAAGGAAAAGTATCAAAGGAGCCTGAAAAGTGGGCAGAATATGAGGCTTTAATGAAAGAACATGATGTGCCGGAATGGTACTTAGATTCCTGCAGAAAGATAAAATACATGTTCCCTAAGGCTCACGCTGCAGCTTATGTAATGATGGCCTTCAGAATAGCCTGGTTTAAGGTTCATATACCTAAGGCTTATTATGCTGCATACTTCACTATCAGAGCAAAGGCCTTTGATGCAGAATTCATGATTTTTGGAAAAGAAAAAGTTAAAGAAAAAATGAAGGAAATTCAACTGATGGGCATGCAGGCTCCTCCTAAGGATAAGGATATGTACGATGACCTGGAACTGGTTCTGGAAATGTACGAGAGGGGTATTAATTTCCTTCCAATTGATTTATATAAATCCCACTCTACAAAGTTTCTGGTAGAAGAAGATGGCTTAAGACCGCCTCTAAACAGTATATCCGGCTTGGGAAATGTGGCAGCAGAGGGTATATATAGTGCAGTACAGGAAGGAGAACCTATAAGTTCATCTGAAAATCTAAAGAAACGAGCTAAAATAGGGGATGCCGCTATTGATTCGCTTAAAAAGTTCGGATGTTTAAAAGGTATTCCTGAAAAAGATCAATTGAGTTTTTTTGATGCAATATAATTTCTGCTTAGTCGTTAAAAAATAATTTTTATTGATTAACTGGGTGTATACAAATTGTTATGTGCTGGTAAGACAGCTGCTTAAAACAGCTGTTTAACCAGCATTTTTGGGAAGGTTTCAATTATTAAATTAACATGAAAGTCTAATTTTTTAGACGTAAAAGGACCTGC
>JAJBWD010000032.1:0-6475 GCA_032907345.1 Bacillota bacterium
CAGACTTTAGAATCCAAAGCAATGTATCTTAATATTCTACTACATGATTTGTTGCATCTAGGATTAAGACAAAGCAGATATATTAAATTAAATGAGTATAATGGTAATAAGAGTACTATTCCCGTTGAAGGTATTAAATTACATTCATATGAAAAAATTGAAACTACTATTCATGCTATAGATGGTAAGACACGATATTATTGGTATGTTGTAGATTTAAGTATTTTTGAAGATGTTAATATATTAGCACGAAAAGTTTTAGTAGCGATAGAAGATTCAAAAAGATATTTCTTTGACAATATACCAAAAGAACTTCATAAGAACCACAAATTTTATAATGAAATAAGTTGGTATGTACGTTCTATGGAGGATATAAATAGAATGGATTTAACAGAAGCTTATAAAAATAAAAGTGTAGATATAGAATATTTAATTATCTCTGATTTAGCATATAGTAACATATACAATGATCAGTTAGATAAGTATAATAATGTAAAGTTTACCATAACAGAATAAATATAAATTTGAAGGAGTGTTAAAAATGTCAAATATGAATTATTGTAGATTCCATAATACTCAAATAGATATACAGGAATGTATAGAAGCTTTAATAGATAGGGAAATATCTTCAAATGAAGAAAAAAAGGCAGCTAAAAATATGTTAATTAATTTTTTAGACTTTTGTATAGATGAAGAAATTATAGAAGAATATGATGAAGAAAAAATTAAGGAGATTATTAATGAATGTGAAAGATAAATGAGGTGTTTTAAATGATTAGAATGGAATTATATCTTAAATTAGAAGAAAAAGGAATGACTCAACAAAAGGTAAGTGAGTTAACAGGTATAAGACAACCTAGTATTTCTGATTATTGTAATAATAATTTTCGAAGAATATCAAGGGAGAATCTTAATAATTTATGTAAAATTTTTAATTGTGATGTATCAGATATTATAAAATATATTCCAAATAACAAATAAAAATTCGTGGCCATTTCAAACAACAGAAAATAATTAATATACCGAAGCATATTAAAAAGTTGATTTTAACAAAATAAATAAGTGCAAAATAAAAGAAACAGATATATCTGTTTCTTTTATAAGGATTGATTACTACACTCATATCTTCATCAAAATTATTATATACATATATATTAAAAATGTCAAATTAACCATAACAGAAAGGAGTATTATTTATAATGATAAAAAAACAAGATTTAATAGAAAATAATTATTATATCAATACTAAATATGGCATCGGTCAATATAAAAGGAAAGAAACATTTAATAACAAGATACAATATTGTTTTTTATATGCTCAAGGGACGCATTATTATGCAGATGAAGAACATTTAAATGAATTTTATAGATACAATTATATTGGAAATAATACTCCAAAATTAGATTCTATTAGAAATAAGAATAGCTGGAAAAAGAGAAAAAATAAATCGATAGTAGAAGCAAAAAAACAGGCTAATGAATTATTACAAATATATAAAAATAGATCAAATCAAGAAGGTTTTAAATTCTCAAAAGATACATGTTTACAAAAACAATTTGAATCATCTATTTCTTTTGAATTATCTTCAGGACAAAAAAGATGTATAAATGAAATAAAGTTAGATATGGAATCAAATAGAACTATGGACAGACTTTTATGTGGTGATGTGGGTTATGGTAAAACTGAATTGGCAATGAGAGCAGCATTTAAAGCAATTCAAGATCATAAACAAGTAATTATCCTTACACCTTCAAAAATACTTTCTGGACAGCATTATAGTGATTTTAAAGATAGATTTAAAAATTATGATGTAAAAATAGCATTATTAACAAGTCAAAGAAATAAAAAGAGAACTCAATTACTACAAGAAATAGAATTGGGAGAAATTGATATTATTATAGGTACTCAAAATGTATTGTCTTATAATATTCACTATAAAGATTTAGGACTGATGGTAATCGATGAAGAGCATAAATTTGGTGTATCCACTAAAGATAAGATAAAAAAAATATCATCTAATATAGATATTTTATCTATGACAGGTACACCTATACCAAGAACATTAAATTTAACTAAATTAAATATAAGAAATGTAAGTATAATAGATACGCCACCTTTGAATAAAAAAGCTCCCATAACAGAATCATATAGTTGGAATGATAATAAAATTAAATTTGTTATAAATAGAGAATTAAAAAGGGGTGGGCAAATTTTTGTTGTTGATAATAATATCAAAGAATTGTATATATTAAAGGATAAAATAGAAACATTAGTGCCAAATATTAAAATAGCTATTGTTCATGGTAAAATGAAGGCAGATGATATAGATAATATTATGCTTGATGTATTGGATAAAAAATATGACTTGATATTGGCCAGTACAGTAATAGAAGTTGGTATCACTGTAAAAAATGCTAATACTATGATTATATTTAATGCTCAAAATATGGGGTTGGCACAACTTCATCAGCTTAGAGGTAGAGTTGGAAGGAGTAACAATAATATTGAGTCATATTGTATCTTAACATATTCAAATGATAAAATATTAGATCCTATAGCAAAGGAAAGATTACAGATTATGTGTAAGAATTCATGTTTAGGTAGTGGCTTTAAAATATCTGAACGAGATGCGGAAATTAGAGGTTTTGGAGAAATTATTGGGACAAATCAGTCGGGCCATATAGCAAATGGAATAGGGATGGATTATTATATAGATATATTAGGTGAATGTATAAAAGGGATATCCTAAATCTTGCCATAACAGGAATCAATTTTATTAGCCAAAATAAGACTACTATTTTTAACAAAATTAATAAAATTGTTGTTTTATTAGAAAGTATATGTTATAATATGCTTATAATTTTAAAATATTGGAGGAATAATTATGGATGATAATAATTTATTTAAACAACATGGATATACAGATGAACAAGATTATTTTGAACAATTAGCAGAAAGATTTGGTTGGGAAGCAGAGACAATAAGACTTATGTCATACCAGTATGATCCTAAAGATTATTTTACAAAAATGGAAAATGATATTGAAGAAGGTATAAAAATAGGTGAAGAAACTTATCATTATAATCAACTAGAGAATGAATAAATAGGTTTTAATCCTTTCTAATATAATTATATACATAACTAAATTAGAAAGGATTGATAAAATGTATATTGCTTTAAGGAATAGAAAGACACATGTGATTATTTATATGATAAAATGTTATTCTCAACAAGAAATTGAAAGACAAAAGGAGCGATTAAATATTAATTTGAATAGAAGTAAATATGAAATTATTGAATTGCATGATAAACAAAATTAATAAGAAAGGATAAAATTATTATGATGTATTGGGATGTTATAAAAAGAGAATCAAAGACAGGTAAAAGAATCGAAGTTATTAAATCATTTAAAGCAAAAGATTTAGATGATAATGTCGCTAAAGAAGAAGCTGATAACTATGCGAATCATAAAAATAATATACGGATATTAAGTAAAAAATATTATTATGAAGTAGAATGCAATATTATTTAGATTTAATAATATTAATAGAGACATCGCCTTTTGGCGAATATATAAGGAGGAAATATGAAAAAGAAAAATTATAATAGATGCTTATGTTGTGGCAGAATAGTTAGATTAGAGCAACATTATTGTAAGATATGTCTAGAAAGAATTAAATTAGTACAAGCTATAATCAAATAATAAATGAGAGGAAGATATTAGATATGAATAAATATGGTGAATACAAGGTGCAGATTGTAAATAATCAAACTGGCAAAATAATAGAAAATGAATTAACTATTAAATCAAAAAGTTATAATGATATTCTTTCTTTTTATAATCAAGCTAAATATCAATATAGAGATCAAGATATAACGGTTAGTGTATTGGGTTTTAATAAAGATAAAGTAGTAACTAGATTTCAAAAGATATTTCATAGTCCAAAAATTAATAATATTATTATAGAAGATGAAAAAAGAGATTCTATTTATGATCAATGTCAAGAACTATCTAACAATATTAATAAATTTGTACAGGGATTTTATGATAATAAAAATATTTTAGGTAGTCTTATTGGAGCTTATAAAAAGAAGGAGGATATGAAATCACATTTATTTGATAATTTAGAGAAGAAAAATAAATATGAGTTGACACAAGCAGATATAGATCAAAGAGTAGATATCACTTTAGATATTCAATCTATAAGAAGTTATAGTAGAGACTTAAAGAATGAACAAACATTAATTAATATGTTGTATACTAGAAAAATGATTGAAAAATTAAAAAAGATTAATAGTGAAATACAAACTCAGAAAAATATGGTGCAATATACTAATAATAAAATAGCTAGAAGTTGGGCAAAAAAAGAAGTTAATATAAATAAAAAATATACTGAAGTACCTTATAAAAATTTCAAAGAAAGAGTAAAAATTATTGCAAAATTAGAAAGAACATTTGATAAAGTAACTTATGATGAAAATAAAAAATTAATAATAGCTTATAATAAATGTTTGAATTCACAAGAAAAAACAAAATTATTTGGTAAGATGATAGGTTAATAATACAATAATTAGAAATTAAGGGAGAGATTAATAATGAAAAAGATCAGCGAGTTTTTAGAAGAAATTAGCAATACATATAATTTGGAAGAATTAGAATCAGGAGCAGATTTGTTTCAATTTGGAGTTGATAAAGGATATTATAGAAAATCTGAAATTGGATTATTTAACAAAAAATATTGGGACAAGAAACATCAATTACTGACAAATGAGATATATAAATCAACCAAAATACCATATTTAAAATTATTCAATATAGTTAAAGCAGCACCACCAAGGACAAAAGAAGATATATACAATTTAAAAAAATTTGTATTTAATAGGAATAAGAGAAATATGAATATAGGAAAATCATGATATAAATAATGTGAAAGGAGGTATTTAAATGTATATAGAAAATATAGTCATAGATAGTCCGATAGTTGATCCATCTATGATATTTGCCTGTGATGACAAAGATTGGGAAGATAATGAAAAAATAAAGACTTGTTATACATCAGATAGATTTCTGCCGAAAATTTTGAAAGAAATTGGAATTGTAAAATCTACTTCTGAAGTGAAGAGAAATAAGCCTAAGTTATGTATTTTTCTAAATGGCCCAGACTTTTTAGAAGTAAAATGGGGGAAGAAAAAGTGTTGGATTTTGGTTGGAGTTGACAAGCAACAAGAATATATAAACAAGGCTTTTAAATTAAAAAAAACTAATAAAGAGTCTAATTCTAAAGATGTAGATATGAATTATATTAATAAGATTATAGGAGGAAATAAAAATGATTAAAGGAAATAGGATATATTTTGGATATGGTACGATAGGAGTGGGGAGTTTATTAGGACAAGAATATATACAATTGTCAGAAATTGAATCACCGCAAATGATTGGCGAAAAAATAGATAATAAAATTAAACATAATAAGGTGATTAATATATCTGCAACAAAACAAGAATTTAATCAATTATTAGATCAATTAGATAAAATTGTGCAACATAAAAATGGGACAATCGAATTTAAAGGATATATATTAAATTTTACTAAATACAATAAAAGTTCTATAGATGTATTAAAAGAACATATTATAGATGCTCAAGGGATATGTTTTATGGCGTTGGCATGTTAATTAAATGATAAGGGGATAAAAATGATCACTAATATTAAGATAACAGATAAGGAAATTTTAAATATTTTATTATTTAATGAAATAAAAAATGTAAAAAAGATAAATATTCTATTTGGTGGGAACGGAGTGGGAAAAACAACTTTATTAAATGCTATAAAAAAGAGCAAAATAGAATTAAATATGGATAAAGATATTATTATTAAATCTTATACAAATAGTACAGATAATACAAAGATTAATAATAATAAGGATTTAATCACTAAAGAGGACTTTATAAAGGCAGTAAATGTTAAACAATATAGTGAAGGTCAATCCATAATGAATTATGTCCTGTCATTCTTTGCTGCTATAAAAGAATTCAAAACAGATAAAGATATAGTGATATTATTAGATGAAGTAGACAGTGGATTAAGTGCTGAAAATATAAATGTACTTTTATGGCAGATAAAAGATCTAATAAACACAAAAAATGTGCAATTTTTCATATCAACAAATTCTTATCATTGGACATATGTATTAGGTAAAGTGTTGAATATGTATACTGGAGAATATATTAATATTAATTCTTATGAAGAATATTTTAATATATTGAACAAAGGAATTCAAATTATGAATAAAAGTAAAAAAAGAAATTTTGATTTTTTAAATGTATATTAATGAGATTAATAAAAGTTGAGTTTTAATTGAAATTTAAGGAGGTAAAGTAGATGAAATTAATAAGAGAATATCTAAAATGGATATATAATAAAAATACTGTGATTATAATTGGTGGTTTTCTATTTTTTACTATACTATTTAC
>JAJBWD010000033.1:0-3889 GCA_032907345.1 Bacillota bacterium
ATTGAAGATGAGACGGGAAGGACATCTGCTTCAGAATATATATTTTAAAAAGGATGCTTATAATAACCCCATCTGGCAGGATACATATGAGTATGGAATTCTTGCCTCTGAGTGGGAAAGCATTAAGCATTAAGCTTTTATAGGCAGGAGGTAAGCTTATGAAAAAATTTGGATTGCAATATCTAGGAAAGCCATTTAACATACCATCATCTGATCAGTATATTGAGATAAAAGAGGTCCTGAAGAAGTTCCAGGATGGGTACACTAAAAGGAATGTAGAAAATGCTGATGTTTTTGTGGATGAGCTTTTTATAACAGGAGATGATGCCATAGTTCTGGGCACAGGCACAGGCGAGCTGTTTTTAGGAAGCAGCCAGGTAAAAACACTGATAAGTGATGACTGGCAGTACTGGGGCGATGTGAATATCGACTGTGAAAATGCATATGTTGATTCCCAGGGCGATGCTGCCTGGTTTGCAGCAGCAGGTACTTTAAAATATGTCTTCGAAGATAAACCGGAAAGGTACGACAGCTATATTGATTTTATTAAAAACAAAGCTATGGATGCAGGACTTTCACCCAAACAGAAAATTACCTTTATCAATTGGGTTTTATCTCTTACTTATCACCAGAGAAAAGATATGAAAAGGGAATATTTATGGCCGCTTAATTTAAGCGGGGTTCTGTTAAAAGAAAATGACAGCTGGAAAATTGCCGAGCTTCATTTTTCCATACCCGGGGCTGATTTTCCCGATGAACGTTTTGAAAATTCCCCTGAGTATATGGAAAATTATGAAAAGCAGAATGATAAAGCTTTACAGTATAAGAATAACAAGATGACTTCAGAACTTAAAATGCTTCTGGAAAACCTGGAGATAAATTTTTTTGGACAAAAATCTGCTTCAGCGGAATCAGTACAAAAGCTTTTTGCATCAGACAGTCTGCCCTATATTATCGGGCCTGAAAATCAGTATTATATGGGAATTACTCAAGTTAAGGATTATTTTAATGAAAACTCTGGCTTAGCTCTGTCTCTTGATATAGAGCATGCCATTGCTTCAAAACTAAAAGATATTACCTGGTTAACGGTTACCGGTATGTTAAAACAGGACTTAACAGAAGAGGAGCTTAATTGCCGCGCTTTGGAGGATCTGAATAATCTGTTTAAGTCTGATCTTTCACCTAAAGAAAAATTATTTGAAGCCCACAGGAGCATAGCTTATGTGTTAAAAGAAAGCGCTTCAGGAATACATTATACCTGCCCTGTAAGATTAACTGCAGTTATAGGAAATGAAAATACCAGACCGGTTTTTAAGTATATCCATTTTTCATTTCCGTGTTACTGGATATTTGAAGGAAAGATAAATTCAGCACAGGGAGAGTAAAGAATCAGGAGAATAAAAAATGAAAAATAATATGTTATATGATTTAATCCAATCAGTAAAAAAACAAAATCTGCATGTACTAAATGTAGTAGTAAGAAAGGATGGAAGTTTAATTGCTAAACATGATTTTGAAGAGGAAAAACCAAGACTTTTATGGTCTGTAAGCAAGACATTCACATCTATGGGCATTGGCATTGCAGAAAGCGAAGGTTATTTTAAGATAAGTGATAAACTGCTGGATTATTTTGCAAAAGATGTTGTTGAAATTACTGATAATTTAAGGAAAATGACTATAAGGGATCTTCTTTGTATGGGCACTGGACATGCATTATGCCCATTGGAAAAGGCAATGGGGGAAAACAGGCCCCTGGATGATATAGGCAGGCTTTTCTTTGAGGAGCCGGTGATTTTTGAGCCAGGTTCACATTTTGTATATAATAATGCTGCTACTTATATGCTGTCGAAGCTTATCAGCATTACAACCGGATATAGCCTGAGGGATTATTTGATGCCAAGGATTTTTGAGCCCCTTGGAATTTTAAGTCCTAAGTGGGAATCCGATGTAAATGGCATATCCTTTGGATGTTCAGGGCTATATTTAACAGCAGAAGATCTTTCTATGTTTGGTCAGCTGCTGCTAAACAAAGGTGTATGGAATGGTAAACAGCTTATTCCTGCAGATTACATAGAAGAGGCTTCAAAACCTCAAATTGATACATCAAAATTTCATAAGTATTTTGCCACAGCAGATCATAAACAGGGATACGGATATCAGATGTGGATGAATTCCTATCCCGGGTCCTACAGAATGGATGGAATGTATGGACAGTATGTAGTAATCCTGCCGGATAAAAATGCAGTGGTTACCTATGTTTCAAATGAACCTGCAAATATGACGGGGATTTTGGAATTAACCTGGAATACGCTTATTGATAAGCTGTAAATTCAAGGCAATTGGATGGCAAAGCCTATTAAAAGAATTTAAAATGGAAATTGCATAATTACATTTCGCTTAATTTTCTACTTAAAAAAAGTTTTAAATTAAATTATGCAATTTCTAAATTTTATCATAAAGAGTATAAGCCCAAAAAATTAATCTGCATATCCATATCCTATTAATTTATATTTATGCATTTCAATATATACAATCATATTATTGGGTAATGATTTACTTTTTGTTGGAAAATCGATTAGATATACTTCTTGACCAACATAAGATTTATCATTAATATTTCCCATGCCTTCTCTTAAAGATATTTTAGAAAATTTACTATTCTGCCAAGTTCCTGCTGTTCTCTCTTTATCTTCTGCTGTCAGTTGATTGTATGCAATTTCTCTAATATCTTGTTCCTTTGTAGTTTTGCCAGCTGACTGATTTTTAGTTACAGAATTTAATTTTGCCTGACTTGAATATGTACTAAACCCAACAAAGAGCACTGATAAAATAACAATATAAATTATTTTTTTCATTTCTTACCCCCTAAGTTCTACTACCTATTAGACGATAGAATGTTCAAATTGGTTTATAACTCATTCCTTTAATAACCGAATTTTCCATTATACAGAACTAAATATCATAAATGTGTACTGAAGATTTATAAAATTTCTGGGTTTTATTTTGAAAATATGAAGTCTATTTTATGCACAAAATTGAATTACAATAGAAAATGGGAAAATTTAGAACCGTCTCTAGAATTGCAATAATCGTATAAATTAGTTGCAAAATGTAAATGGTTTCATTTCTTATTGCTGAAAATATTATAAAATGTGAATAAACTAAAATAAAATTATTCATAATAGAGATGAATTCAATTGACTTTCATATGCAATATTGATATTATATATATTATTAAATGCAATATTTATTTGGGTAAAATTTATTTTATAAAAATATTTAAGTTAATATTTGTTTAAAGAGGGGGGACAGCAATGATCAAGCTAGAGAATGTAAACAAGCATTTTGGCAAATTGCATGTGTTAAAAGATATAAATTTATCAGTTGAAACTGGCGAGAAGTTAGTAGTTATCGGTCCAAGCGGATCAGGAAAAAGTACTCTCATACGATGTATGAACTATCTTGAAAAGCCTACTTCAGGAAAAATAACAGTAGAGGGAGTTGAAATCACAGCACCTAAGGCTCCTGTAACCAAGGTTAGAGAACAGGTAGCCATGGTTTTTCAGGGATTTAATTTATACCCTCATAAGACTGTCCTTGAAAATTTAACCCTGGCGCCTATAAAAATTCAGAAAGTACCAAAAGAGCAGGCTGAAAAAACAGGGATGGAGTATTTAGACAGGGTTGGATTAAAACATAAAGCTGATGCCTATCCGTCTCAATTATCCGGCGGCCAGCAGCAAAGGGTTGCTATTGCAAGGGCACTTAACATGCATCCTAAGGTAATCTTATTTGATGAACCTACATCAGCTCTTGATCCTGAAATGATCCAGGAGGTTTTGGATGTTATGGTTAACCTTTCTCATGAGAAGATTACTATGGTGGTAGT
>JAJBWD010000034.1:0-4712 GCA_032907345.1 Bacillota bacterium
ATATTATATTTTTAATCATAAAGTTCTCCTTTTTATCAATTATATCACCCCTGGGGCGGAAAAGTTAACCAAATATCATGAAAAAACATGAGAGAGCAGGAAACACGATTGCTTTATAGGATAGTGGGATTAACGTATATTTAAAAAATAAAAAGATATAAAAGCTACGGTAAATGTTTTTGCAATATACATATTTAAATCCTGCAAAAAAAACAATAATTTATCAAACCTGCTAAATTATTGTCAATCTTATTAACAAAAGATGTAAACGTTTTATGACAAAATTTAAAAATTATTAAGTTTACTTAAAATATGAACTTATTTTTATTGATGTATGCAGATTACTGTTATATAATATATAAAATCCCGAGTTTGACACTTGATGAAAGCAAAAATCCTGTAAAGCCTTGATATGAATGGCTTTACAGGATTTAATATTGGTGTAAAAAGTGCGTAATATTTATTATATTTTTGTTTCTTTAAAAATTTTTTTCATCATACTTGTAGTAACAATCTGATAGTCAGTATGAAAGCAAAAAGCTTCATGTAAGGCATCCGTAAAATCAGTTCTTGTGTAAGTAGGAACATAACCTTCGCTTTTAACTTCAAAAAAATTCATATCTCTCAACCCATCTATAATTTCATGACATGTAAAATTTTCATTAAGCTTCTTTTCCAGTAGTCTATAAATAATTAGTGATATAAAGCAGGTGGTGAAATGTGCTTCTATCCTGTCATCATTGCTTAAATACACAGGTCTTGCTTTGAATTCACTTTTTATAATTCTAAAACATTCTTCTATTTCCCATCTTCTTTGATTCACGTTGATTATTTCAGCAGCATCGTCATCAAGGTTTGTACAAACAGCATAAAACCCATCAAAAGCTTCCTCTTTCTGTATAAGAGCAGTGTTAATGCTATATATTTCGTTTTCTGCAACCTCTCCATCAGGGGTGTAACTTATTTTATTAATAAATCTTTTATAATCGTTTTGATTGCATTTTTTTATTTTAATTGGATTGGTATCTATTATCTTTTGAGCACGTTCTATTTGTGAGTCCCGAATTTTACGCTGATAATCTCTATACTTAATTGAGTAGGTAACAATAATTTTTTGTTCAAGACCATTTTCCTTAATCCAGCGTTCCTTATAAAAGACTTTGTTTTTATATTTTTCCTCATCAAGCTTAGAGATATCATAGGATTTAACGTCATTAGTCAGCTGCCAGTCCTTTGTATCAAGAGTCCATTTTTTTAAATGCTCTTTTAGTTTCTTGATTGATTGGGTTGTAATGAAAGCTCGCTCATCCTTGTTATTAAACTTTCGATTATCTTCGGAAGCAAGACCTGCATCGGTACAGACGATAAACTTAGAAAGCTCAAAATCAGATAAAATTTTCTTTTCTAATGGCTTCAATGTAAGTTGTTCATTTGTATTTCCTTTATTAATGCTAAAGGCAAGGGGAATACCGTCTCCGTCCATAAATAGGCCCATTTGAATAATTGGGTTTGGTCTATGCTCTTTTGATGGGCCATATTGTTTTTTGCCATCTTCTTGTTCTATTTCAAAAAAGTAATTGGTGCAATCATAGTAGAGCACCCCTGTATTCCGTTTGGAAACTTTCAGGCTGTTTTCATATAAAGAAGACTGAATAAAATCAGTTTCCTTGGCGAGAACTTCAAGAGCCCTGTATATTTGATGTAAGTCAAAATTAGGTTGTTCAATAAACTTTTTTGAAAGCTGATAAGTTGCTAGTTTGGAAGAAGGAAAGATAACTCTACCGTAAATCAGTCTGGATAGAATTGAATCTAAGTCAAAATCAAATTTATATTTTTGGGATATTTTTTTGCAGATCTTATGTATTCCGAGTTCATGGTATATTTTTTGCAGGAATAGATACCCGCCGTTAAAAGAGTGCTGCTCTCCTTTGTTAATAAGTTTTGAGGGAGAATATTTAACAAGCACTTCTTTTTTTTCTTCCTTTTCTTTCTTATTAAGTTCTTCTATGTACTTCTTTGCCCATCCGATTGGGTCTTGCCCATTAAGCTTTTTTTCAAGCTCCGCAACAGTTCCTAGCTTTTCAACAATTTTTGTATGCTCTTTTCCGTTAGTATATATTGTTTTTATAACATAAAGTGAGGCTGAATTTTTAGACTTGGAAATTTGTAATCTCATAACAATATTCCTCCAATTAGCTTATATTATACCACATAACGCAAAACTACGCAATATTAACATATGAAAATTGACAAAAACCCAATAAAAAAAGCCCTATTTATAAGGCTTTCAGAAAATTCATATTTTATTCAAGTGTCAAAGACCCGTAAAAAGACTAGTAAAAACTGGTCTTTTTTTATTTTTTTGTTTTTGAAATTAAATAACTAAGAACCATCTTCAATTATGATATAATTTAATGTGAAAGAAAATTATGTCATAATAGATAAATATTATAATATTTATTAGAAATAAGTGGAGGTTATAACATGTTAGGTTTTAGATTTATTAAATTTCAGCCCAGTGAATATGTACTTAAATATAAGAATGGTAAAATAGTTAAGGAGGGTACAGGTATATCCTTTTACTATTATTCACCTACAACTTCCATAGTTGTCGTTCCAATAGGAAGTACCGACAATCCATTTATTTTTGAGGAGGTAACTTCAGATTTCCAAACTGTTACAGTTCAAGGTCAAATTACTTACAGGATAGATAATCAAAAAAATATAGCAGAACTTCTAAATTACACCCTGGATACAAGAGGAAAGGGGTATGTTTCTGATGATCCTAAAAAACTATCTCAAAAAGTTATTAACATTGTAAGAGTATTGACCAAGAAAGCTCTTGAAGAAATGCAGCTGGGAGATGCTGTTAAATCCAGTGAGGTGCTGGCTCAAGGAATATTAAATCAGATCAGAGAGAATGAAGAAATAAAACTTTTTGGAATTGAAATATTAGGCCTTTCTATACTTGCCATTCTTCCAAATAAAGAAACTGCCAGGGCTTTAGAAGCAGAAGCCAGGGAACAGATTCTTAAAAAAGCGGATGAAGCTATTTATATTAGAAGGAATGCATCCATAGAACAGGAAAGACGGGTAAAGGAAAATGAATTTAATACTGAAATCGCGGTTGAAAATAAGAAAAGGCAGGTTAAGGAAACTCAAATAGAAGCAGAAAGAGCAGTGAATCAGAAGCAGAATAAACTTAAAGAAGAACAAATGGATTTTGAAACAACCCTTGAAGAAAAACGTAAAGAGCTTATTAAACTTACTGTATTAAATGCAAAAGCTGGTGCTGATTCTAAAGCCTATGAATTAAAAGCAGTAATTGGTGCATTAGAGGGTATAAATCCTAATATTATACAAGCCCTCTCAAGAATTGGAATGGAACCAAATAAACTTATTGCAGCAGCTTTTGAGGAGTTGGCTGAAAAAGCAGGTCAGATAGGCCAGCTTAATATATCACCTGATTTACTTCAGGAATTAATGAAGGAATCAAAATAACATGGGAAGATTAACTGACAATAAGATAATTCTTGTAAAGAGAAAAACACGTCTTGAAGATTTGATTACAAGGTATAATACCATTAGTCAGGCTAAATTTTATATTGAACACCTGGGAAGTGATTTTTCTGATTATATATATGAAGATGAGATATATAAGAAGGCTATGTCTGAAGCCAGCAGCCAGTTAGAGATTCTTGGAAGAGTTCATATTTTAGACAGAGAATATGTTCCCAATTATATATTTGGCAGTAATGATATAGTGGTGGTTATAGGTCAGGATGGTCTTGTGGCTAATACTTTAAAGT
The DNA here is from genome assembly GCA_032907345.1 of Bacillota bacterium. Classification (GTDB taxonomy): domain Bacteria; phylum Bacillota; class Clostridia; order Clostridiales; family Clostridiaceae; genus JAJBWD01. The sequence continues at coordinate 3,810 of JAJBWD010000034.1, forward strand.
ATCTTTCAAATCAAGTGCTGATTGGCGTAAATCCTGATCCGGCAAGATGGGATGGTATTTTACTTCCTTTTAATGTTTCAGATTTAAAGCTGGTGGTACAGGATGTTTTTAAAATGAGAAGGAAAGTAAAAGAAGTAACAATGGCAAAGGCTGTTTTAAATGATGGCCAGGTTATTTATGCTGTTAATGACTTGTTTATAGGACAGAGAACTCATGTATCTTCCAGGTATCATATAACTGCAGGCAGCAGGCAGGAATATCAGTCCTCCAGCGGAGTTATTATTTCCACAGGACTTGGCTCAACCGGATGGCTGAAAAGCATAATTACAGGTGCTGCAAATATTACAAATGAAATTTCATATAAGAAAATTAACGTGCAGAAGGAAAGAAAGTTTGAATGGAATATGGATTGTTTGTATTTCTCCGTACGCGAGCCCTTTACAAGTAAAACATCTAAATCAGATATCGTCTTTGGTAAAATAACAAAAAGCTGCCCGCTAAAGATACTTTCTCAAATGCCTGAGAATGGAGTGATATTCAGCGATGGGATAGAAAATGATTATCTTCAGTTTAACTCAGGTATTGAGGCTGTAATAACAGTTGCAGAAAAGAAAGGACATTTGATTGTTTAAAAGGATGTTAAAGTTTAATCTGCATTGAATTATAATTTTAGTATATCTTAGCATAAATAAAGAAGATTATAAACCTTCGCTAAACAGCCAAATGGTTCTTGCCTATAAAATAACGGGATTAGACAGTGAATATTGGAAGAAAAAAGGGTGCAATCAGGGAGAATATTATATCAAATACAGGATAAATATTTTCAAGAGATTAACATCATCAGGTTTCGGAACACTTTTAAATAAACTTATAAATAAATGATCAGAGCAGGTATTAAGCTAA
>JAJBWD010000035.1:0-3450 GCA_032907345.1 Bacillota bacterium
ATCAGGAGTTAGCATTAATTCCTGAATTAACATTATATGAAAATATATACTTTGGACATGAGATTATGAACGGTAAAACAATTAATTGGAATAAAACTATCATTAAAGCTAAAGAGATGCTTGATAAAGTTGGCATACACTCAAATCCAGCTGCAAAAGTTAAAGATTTCGGTGTTGGAACACAGCAGCTTGTTGAGATTGCAAAAGCACTGAGTAAAAATACAAAATTGTTGATTTTGGATGAACCTACTTCATCTCTTTCAGAATCCGATAGTGAAATATTGTTAAACCTGCTTAGAGATTTAAAAAAGCAGGGTGTTACCAGCATAATGATATCACATAAATTAAAGGAAATTATATCAATTGCAGATACCATTACAGTGCTCAGAGACGGGAAAACAGTCACTTCAATAGATGCAGCTGCACGTGCTGTAACAGAAAATGAAATAATAAAAAATATGGTTGGACGTGAGATAGAAAATATATATCCCCCAAAAGTAAACCGTAAACTGGGAGAAGTATGTCTTGAAGTTAAAAACTGGGATGTATTTGATCTAACATTAGGCAGAGAAATCCTTCATAAAGTAAACTTTAACGTACGTAAAGGTGAAATTGTAGGTATAGCAGGATTGATTGGTTCAGGTAGAACAGAACTTGCCTTAAGTATTTTTGGTAATCCTCGAAAGTATAAAATTGATGGAGAGTTATTTGTTAATAATGTAAAGAGACGTTACAAACATCCAAAGGAAGCAATTTACGACGGACTTACTTATGTAACGGAAGATAGAAAAGGTAATGGGCTGATTCTTATTAAGGATATTAAAGAAAATATTACTATGGCTAACTTGAAGAGAATTTGTAAATATGGTGTTATTAATGAAAATGAAGAAGTAAGTGTGGCTAATGATTATATGGAATCAATTAATATAAAAGCATCATCTATCGCCCAAACTGTCGGAAATTTAAGCGGCGGAAATCAACAAAAAGTTTCATTGAGCAAAGCGCTTTTCATAGGACCTCATACACTTATTCTCGATGAGCCAACCCGTGGTATTGATGTAGGAGCAAAATATGAAATTTATTCAATAATGAACGAATTGGTTGAAAAAGGCATGAGCATTATAATGATTTCTTCAGAATTACTTGAGATAATAGGTGTAAGTGACAGGATATATGTTATGTCTGAAGGTAAAATAACTGGTGAACTTTTATCTAAAGATGCTTCAGAAGAAAAGATAATGGCTATGGCTACAACTGTTTAGGAGTGATAAATATGAGTTTTATTAACGAAATAAGTACACTAATAAAGAAAAATATGCGAGATTATGGTATGTACTTGGCGTTAGCTGTAATTATTGGATTTTTTACAATAAAAACAGATGGACTGTTTTTGGTATCCAGGAATGTAAGCAACTGGATAAATCAAACGGGCTATGTTGCAGCTTTGGCTGTTGGTATGACGCTGGTTTTAATTATTCGTGAAATTGATATATCTGTTGGGTATCTTTGCGGCTTCATTGGAGCTGTTGCAGCGATAGCATTAACCAAATGGAAGCTAGATTGGGGTACTTCAATCGCTATATCCTTATTGGTTGGACTTCTAGTTGGAATGTTATATGGATTTTTAATAGGTAGATTACACGTACCGTCTTTCGTAGTAACTTTAGCCGGGATGTTGGTGTTTAGAGGATTAATGCTATATGTTACTGAGGGAACAGGAACGATTATTGTATCAAATGACAAATTTAATGCTTTAAGTAATGGATTTATACCTGACTTGGGAATGGTCGGAAAATTTCACTTATTAACTCTAATTATTGGTTGTATTGGTATAATTTGTTTTATATTCTTACAAATTAACGCAAGGAATAACCAGAAAAAATATAATTTTGAAGTTTTATCAATGCCTATATTTATAATAAAACTAACGTTCATTTCTGCAATCATTGCCTATATTGATATAATTTTAGCAGGATATAGGGGAATTTCATGGACTTTAGTTATTGTATTGGTAATTGTGATTATTTATCACTTCATGATGAATAAAACCCCGCTAGGCAGGCACATATATGGTGTAGGGGGAAATGCTCAGGCGGCTGAACTCTCAGGTATCAATGTTCAAAAAATAACTTTCTTTGTATATTCCTCCATGGGCTTACTTACAGCTGTCGCAGGAATTTTGACAACAGCGAGATTTAAATCTGCTACACCGACAGCAGGTACGGCTTATGAAATGGATGCAATAGCAGCTGCATATGTTGGTGGTGTTTCAGCTAGCGGCGGAATTGGAAAGGTAACAGGCTCTATTGTAGGTGCTTTTGTTATGTCCTCATTGAACAATGGTATGAATCTAATGGGCGTCGGAATATCTTGGCAATATGTAATAAAGGGAATAATTCTTGTATTAGCAGTATTGTTTGATATTACTGCTAGAAAAAGCAAAAAAACTGCTTAATTGTTTCTAAAATTATTTTAAAATAATATTTTATATAAGTGATGGTGATCGGGGCTGTTACACTAATTTCTTAGTGCAACAGCCCTAATCCTATAATTTTACTTCAGGTGGGGTAGACTCCCCATCTGAAGACCCGATACTTAGCTTTAGATAAGCGAGTTTACTTAATTTACAATTTAAAATTAGTTCTGTAATATTAAAAAACCAGCTTTAGCCTAATGTTAATTACACTGGACTAATCTGGTTTTTCCTTTTGTTTTTATACATGATGCTGTCAATAAAATGAATAAACTCATCTGAATTTTTAAACTTATCTCTGTCGTACAGGGAACCTCCTATACTTACACTTAATTCATAGGGGCTTTCCTTCCTTCTATTATAGTTATCAAACTTCCCCTGGAGCCTTTCCGTTATTTTATATAAATCCTCCTCATCTTTAATATCCACTATTACAACAAATTCATCTCCGCCAAACCTGGAAATAAAATCATCTGCATGAAAACAATTTTTAATTATTTCAGAGGCTTTGATTATAGCTCTGTCTCCTGTAATATGGCCATAATTATCATTTATATTTTTGAAATCATCTATATCAATCATTAAGGCTCCCCATAATTTACTGCTGTCCTTAAATTTTCTGCTTAAAAATTTATCAAGTTCCATCCTGTTATATAGTCCTGTCAGGTAGTCCCTTTCTAAATCCCTGTTTTGTATACTTAAATATATAATCAAAATAGAGATGCTGGTGCTGCTGAATATAAGTGATAAGCCATAAAACATCATCTGAAGTGATATTCCCACAATTGCAGGAATTAAGAATTTAATCATGGCCATAAGATATCTTCTTGAAATCAGATTTCTGTTTTTAACAGGGAGATATACTGAGTATAAGTAAAATCCCAAACATATCAGCTGTGTATGAAAAAAGTATGGACCTCTCACATATTCGTTATGTATATTAAAGTAAAAAAACCAACCGGTAAAAAGTGTTAAAA
>JAJBWD010000036.1:0-13918 GCA_032907345.1 Bacillota bacterium
AATGTGGAAGAAAAATATTCTGCTGTTGACAGAAACAGAAATAGTATTCCTGACTGCATTGATTTAGTAAACACCGCAAGAAAAGAAGCTGAAAATAAAACAAAATATAAAGATGGTTATTACCAGGGAGGGTACCCAAAAGATGGGGAAGGAGTATGTACCGATGTTATATGGAGAGCATTCTTAGGAATAAATGTAAATATAAAAAACTTAGTAGATAGTGATATTAAGAAAAATGAGAAAAGTTATGCTGGTACTTACGGCAAGCCCGATCCTAATATAGATTTCAGAAGAGTTTCTAATTTAAATATATTTTTCAAAAGAAATGCTGAAAGCTTAACTACAAAGCTTATCCCGGGAAGTGAAGAAAACTTATCAAACTGGCAGCCGGGAGACATAGTTGTTATTCTTAGTCCTTATCAGCATATAGCTATAGTATCTGACAAAAGAGCAAGAGACGGTGTTCCTTATATTATTCACAATACTTCTCCAAATGCAAAAGAGAGCTGCAGCTTGGAATACATGAAGGATATTATAGCAGGGCACTACAGATGGAAATATTAAATTAATAAGCTGCCATATTATGGCAGCTTATCATCATATTACCTTACTCTTCTTGCTGTATAGTAATCGCTTCTGAATGCCGGTGAAATTCTTACAACAGATCCAGTGTATGGAGCTTCAATCATCAATCCATCACCTATATAAATTCCTACATGATAAACATTTCTTGAAGACCCAAAGAATATAAGATCTCCGGCCTGAAGACTTCCTTTTGGAATATATCTTCCTTGGTTAACCTGATAATAAGTAGTCCTTTGCATACTTACTCCAAAATGGGCATATACATATACAACTAAACCAGAACAGTCAAATGCCTGTGATTTTCCTACAAATTGTTCCTGGAATGGCGAATAATGTCCCTGCGCTTTAGCCCAATTCAGCATACTTCTTGTTAGGACTTGTCCCGTTGCTCCCCATACATATGGGCATCCAAGATACTTATATGCAAATTCTACTACGCCGCCAGCACTTACTGCAGTCCCGCCATCATTACCTCTGGAAGGATCTGATTGTTTTTTAGCTGCTTCAGCTTCGGCTTTAATCAGCGCCTCAATTTTAGCCTTTGTTGCATTTATCTGACTTGCATATTGAGCCCGCTGAGCTTCCAGCGCCGCCTTTTTTGCATTTAAAGCATTAAGTCCCTGCTGCTGAATTTTCTTCTTTGCTGTAACCTCTGCTTTATCCTTCTCTAAACCGGATTTTAGATTAACTAAATCTGCCTTTTCCTTTTCCAATGCTTTTTTCTTATTTTCGATATATTTTCTGCTGTTATTTAATTCTTCAATGGTTTCTTTATCTAATGAAACTAGTTTTTTTACGAATTCCATTCTGGACAAAAAATCGGAGAAGCCATCTGAGTCCAAAAGATAAGATAAATATGAGTCATTTCCGTTTATATACATAGCCCTTACTCTAGTATCCAAAAGTTCCTGCTTATCAGCTATATCTTTAATAAGCTTGTCTATCTCTTTTTGAGTATTTACTATATCCTTTTCTTTAGAACTTATTTTTACATTGGCAGCTGAAATTTTGCTATTTAAAACTGATACCTGTTTGTTCAGGTTCTGTACTATCCCTTCCAGCTTATCAATGTCTCCCTGGCTGTCATCTATATCATCATCAACATCATTATACTGACTTTGCTGATCCTGAAGCTTCGCTTTTTGATCGGATATAGGATTTGCATATGCTGATGCAGAAAAAGTCAATATAAGACAAAAAGCCAGAATAGAACAAATTACCTTTTTTTTCACCACATCACCTCCATAGATAAAACTCTTTTTTTATTATAACACTAAAGTTGAAAGATTGGAATATTAAAGCCCTATCCAAATTATGGACAAGACTTTTAATACATTCTTCTTGCTGTTAAGTAATCACTTCTATAGGAGAGAATAGAATACTTTATTACGTCACCTGTCTGGGGTGCATGAATATAAGTATCATTCCCACAATATATGGCCACATGATGAACAGTTGCATTTGAACTTCCAAAGAATATTACATCTCCAGGCTGAAGCTGACTTTTTGATACATATGTACCATGATATATCAGTGTATAGGTAGTTGGTCTCTGCCCGGGATAATCTCTTAGATTAATTCCAAAATGGTCGAAAACATAAGTTACAAAGCCTGAACAGTCAAAACTATTTGGGCCATTTGCTCCCCATACATATGGTATTCCCCTAAATCTGGAAGCATAGGACACTATATCCATTCCGGTTTTTAGTACTCCTCTTGAAGGAGTGCCGCCTTGCTGGGCACTTATTAAGTCCTGAATTTTCTTTGTTGTTTCCGCTATTTTTTTCTTATAATCTGCTTTATTTTCCTCAAGATTGCTCTGTTTTGCCTGAAGGCTGTCCAGATTTTTTTGCTGAGCTGTCTTTTTTGCTGAAATTTCAGCTTTATCTTTTTCCAGGTCTGACTTTAAGGCAACTAAGTCTGATTTTTCCTTTTCCAGAACTTTTTTCTTATCTTCAATCTTTTTTCTGCTGTTATTTAAATCTTCAATTATACCTTTATCAAAGGATACTATTTTTTTAACAAATTCCATTCTTGAAATTAAATCAGAAAAACCTTTTGAATCTAAAAGAAAAGACAAATATGAATCATTTCCGTTTATGTACATAGCTCTTACTCTTGTATCGAGAAGCTGCTGTTTTTCATCTATTTCCTGAACAAGCTTGTCTATCTCTTTCTGAGTATTTGCTATATCCTTTTCTTTAGAACTTATTTTAGCATCAGCTTCTGAAATCTTACCTGATAACACAGATATATCGTTGTCCATTTTTTCAACCAACTGTTCCAGTTTATCAATACTTAACTGATTTGAATTTATACTGTCATCAATTCCATTGTACTCATTCTGCTGTTCCTGAAGCTTAGCCCTTTCATCTGATATAGGGTCTGCGTATGCTGTCACAGAAAAAGCTAATATAAGACAAAAAGCCAGAATTGACGTAAACACCTTTTTCTTCACTACATCACCTCCTATAAAAAACCAATTTAATTATAACACTAAAACTTAAATCGCAAAATGTTTTAATAATTTTTTTAATTTATTTTAATATTTAGTACCTTTAATATATGAATCGCCAATTTAAATTAAAATTAAGTATAATTTATAAATCGATAGAGTGTTTATATACTTCATTTTTTGATAGCTTTCTATCCTGAGCCACATTTTTAACGGCTTCCTTCTTAGTGAATCCTTCGTTCATATATTTTTTAATATGATCCTCTATTGTAATATCTTCCCATCCCATTCTTTCTTCTTTTTCTATTTCTCCCTCATCTTTTCCCTGAATAACAAGAACAAACTCACCTTTTGGCGGATTGTCCGAAAAGTATCTGATTATATTTTCAGCAGTATCCCTTATAATTTCTTCATGAAGCTTGGTAAGCTCTCTGCAGACTGCAATATTTCTATTTCCCAATCCTGCTTTTATACTCTCTAAGGTCTTAATTAATCTATGAGGAGCTTCATAGAAAATAATAGTCTCGGTCCTATCCTTGATGCTTTTAAGCACCTTATCCCTTCCCCCTGCATCTCTTGGAAGAAAACCTTTAAAGATAAAGTCCCTGGCTGAGAATGAAGAGGCTATAAGACCGCAAAGGGCTGCATTTGCTCCGGGAAGCACCTCAAATTTCATACCATATTTTATAAGTTTACCTATAAGGACATATCCGGGATCAGATATTATTGGCATACCGGCATCTGAAATAAGTGCTATATTTACTCCAGCTTTCAGCCTTTCGATTATCTGATCACACTTTATCATCTCATTAAATTTATGATAACTCATAAGAGGCTTCTTTATTTCATAATGATTTAAAAGCTTAAGGCTGTGCCTTGTATCTTCACAGGCTATTAAATCAACAGAATTTAAAACTTCCAATGCTCTCAGGGTTATGTCTTTCAGATTCCCTATAGGAGTAGGTACCAGGTATAATGTTCCTGTTTTATTCTCTTCCATATATCTTATTTATCTCCTTTGAGTATTCCCCGTTTTCATAAATATAAAGAGGCGGCAGGATTTTCAAGAATTTGCCGCCATAATTTTGTGCCTCAATTAATATAATGTTAGGAGCCTTATGAATATCAGGGTGAACAAATCTTACTCTTTTCGGTTCTATTTTATACTTTCTTAAAGTTTCAAATATGTCTGCCATCCTTTCCGGCCTGTGGACAATAAACAGTTTTCCATTATCCTTAAGGAGTATTTTAGAGGCTTTAATTACATCATCTAAACTGCATTCTATTTCAAACCGGGCAATTCTTTCCTTTTCATTCAGGCTCAGAAGAGAATTATCTGCTTCCTTGTAAGGAGGATTTACTGTAACTGCATTGAATTTTCCCATTTCTTCCAGCAGCTTAGTGTTTTTCAAATCCCCTTTTATAAACTCCACCCTGCCATTTAAGGAGTTCAGAGAGGAGGATCTTCTAGCCATCTCAACAAATTCCTCCTGGATTTCAAGTCCAATAATTTTTTCTATATCTCTTTTGCCTGCTATTATAAACGGAACAATTCCAGTTCCGCTGCATAAATCTACAACTTTATCTCCCTTTTTAATTTCCGCAAAATTTCCAAGGAGAACTGCATCTACTCCAAATCTGAAGCCTTCCTTTTTCTGAATTATTCTATAATCCTTTATTCCCAGGTCATCAATTGTTTCATTATTTAAAAGCATATCCAAACTCCTTAAAATTTATAAACCATAAAAAGCATAATTGCTTTTTATCCCGTATGTATTATATTTCTCTACTTATTATATACTATAGGATTTTAAGTGACAAATATTAAAACTGGGCGCATTAAAAAAGGCCCGCATTGCGAGTCTTAAAATTCTTTATTCTTAACCAGCTTGTATCTCATGATTGTCTCTTGTCCTGCCCTTACCAAATCACCAATATTCATCTGAAGAAATTCAACTTCCTCAGGCTTGGTAATTAAAACCGGAACCACCAGGCAGCAGCCTTTTTCTTCAATAAAGTTTCTGTCCAGCTTAAGTATTTCATCTCCTATCTTTACGGTATCACCCATCTCTTTAAGATTTTTAAAGCCCTCACCATGGAGATTTAAAGTATCGGTTCCGATATGTACAAGAACCTGAACGCCATTAGCTGCAGTAATAACAAAGGCATGATTAGTCTTAAACATAAATGAAATTTTGCCTCCCACCGGTGCAACAACTGTATCTCCCGTAGATGCTATAGCAACTCCGTCCCCTGCTAATCTCTGGGAAAAAACCCTATCATCCACCTCTGAAAGATCAATAACTTTTCCATCAATTGGTGCCATAACCTGAATATTCTTCTTTAATAAATCCAAAATAACCCCTCCAAAAAAATAAAGGAAAAAATGCATGAGCCATATGCTCATGCAATAAATATTCTAAAATGAATTATATATCACTCTATATGTACTGTCAATGACCTTAAAAAATAAAATAAATCAGACTTCTTTATAATCCAGCAATGTTGACTATGGTATATTAAAAAGATATAATTATGTGGGATAATAAAAAGCCTTTTCTTTAAGATAAGGCTTTTTTAATAGAGTCAGGAGGAATAAGAATGAAAGGTATATTAATTAAATCTCTATTTAGAGAAACTGATAAATACAGTGATAATGAAGTATTTTTAGAAGGATGGGTAAAGACAGTAAGAGCTTCAAAAAATTTCGGATTCATAGAGATAAATGACGGAAGCTTCTTCAAAAATGTACAGGTAGTATTTGAAGATAATCTTCCTAATTTCGATGAGCTTGCTAAACTTCCTATTTCAGCTACAATTTCAGTTAAAGGAACTTTAGTTTTAACACCGGAATCAAAACAGCCCTTTGAGATAAAGGCATCAGAAATTATAATGGAAGGAAAATCAGCATCAGATTTTCCCCTTCAGAAGAAAAGACACTCAGTGGAATATTTAAGATCAATAGCTCATTTAAGACCCAGGTCAAACTTGTTTTCTGCGGTTTTCCGTGTAAGATCCTTAGCCGCCTTTGCTATTCATAAATTTTTTAATGAAAGAAACTTTGTTTATGTTCATACTCCAATAATAACAGCATCCTACTGCGAAGGTGCAGGAGAGATGTTCAGAGTTACTACCCTGGATTTAAAAGATATCCCAAAGGATGATAGGGGAAATGTAGATTATACAAAAGACTTTTTCGGAAAGGAAACAAGTCTTACAGTATCAGGACAGCTTTCTGCTGAAACCTATGCCTTGGCATTTAGAAATGTTTATACCTTCGGGCCTACCTTCAGAGCAGAAAACTCAAATACAGGAAGACATGCCGCAGAATTCTGGATGATAGAACCTGAAATTGCCTTTGCAGGGCTTGAAGAGGACATGGAGCTGGCAGAAGATATGGTTAAGTTCGTTATTAACTATGTTTTAGAAAATGCTCCTGAGGAAATGGAATTTTTCAATAACTTTGTAGATAAAGGATTGTTTGAAAGACTTAAAAATGTAGCTAATTCTGACTTTGCCAGAGTTACCTATACTGAGGCTGTGGAAATTCTTAAAAAAGCAGACGTAGAATTTAAATATCCTGTTGACTGGGGCTGCGATCTTCAGACAGAGCATGAAAGATATCTTACAGAAAAGGTATATAATAAACCGGTATTTGTAACAGATTATCCAAAGGAAATCAAAGCATTTTATATGAGAATGAATGAGGATAATAAGACAGTGGCAGCAGTTGATCTTTTAGTGCCGGGAGTTGGAGAGATCATCGGAGGAAGCCAGAGAGAAGAAAGGCTTGATGTTCTTGAAAAGAGAATGGAAGAGCTGGGACTTAAAAAGGAAGATTACTGGTGGTACTTGGAGCTTAGAAAATATGGAGAGACAAAGCATGCAGGCTTTGGACTTGGATTTGAAAGAATAATAATGTATATAACAGGAGTTTCAAACATAAGGGACGTTATCCCTTATCCAAGGACTCCGGGAAACGCCGAATTTTAAAAAAACTGCACAGAATTTTCTGTGCAGTAATTTTTTTGTTATTCTGCATTTTTAAGGTAGTCAACTACATCTGATAAGCTGCTGAATATCCTGTAAGCTTTTTCCCTCATTTCATCATCAGGACTTTTTAAATCAGGAATGTTAATTGGAATCATTCCTGCCCGGGCAGCCGCAGTTATACCTGCCGGGGAATCTTCCAGCACTATGCACTTTCCGGGATCTAGGTTTAATTTCTTTGCAGCTTTTAAGAATATTTCAGGATTTGGCTTAGATTTTTCCACTTCATCCCCACAGACTACAGCTGAAAACATGTGCCTTATACCTGCTGTTTCCATAAGCATATCTGTCCTTTTTCTCATTGAGGATGTGGCTAATGCAGTTTTATATCCTCCTTCGTTTAAGAAATTAAGAATCTCATATACTCCGGATTTAATGGGCACTCCATTTTCATTTATGCATTTCAATGTTTCCTTATCTTTTTCCTTAAATATCTTATCCAAAGGCAAATCTCTTCCATAGTTATCCATGTATATCTGCCTGATATCTTCTCTGTCCCTTCCCATGATAGACATAAATACATCTTCATTTAAAATATATCCATACTTTTTAAATATTTTTCTGTATATACTAAGAGATAACCTTTCAGTATCAAATATTAATCCATCCATGTCAAAGATTACGCCTTCTGCTTTTTTCATCTGCTTAACCTCCTGTATTTAATAAACCACCTAATGAACATTAAGTGGCTTATGAGCATGTTTAATTATTTGTATATATTTCTATAATTTTTAAGATTGTTTCCACAGCTTTTTCCATAGCGAAGGTTGGCATATATTCATATTTGCCGTGGAAGTTTTCTCCCCCTGTAAATATGTTTGGTGTAGGAAGTCCCATAAATGACAGTCTGGACCCATCTGTTCCTCCTCTTATTGGTATAATCTCAGGAGTTATTCCTACCTCCTCCATAGCTTTAAAAGCATTATCTACAATATACTTTTCTTTCTCTAAAACATCTCTCATGTTGTAGTACTGATCCTTCATTACAACTTTTATCCTGTCTCCATATTTTTCGTTAAGTTTTTCTGCCGCTTTATTAAATATTTCTTTTCTTTTTTCAAATTCTTCCCTGTAAAAATCCCTGATAATATATTTAAAGAAAGCTTCTTCTACTTCTCCTTTTATTTTCATCAGATGATAGAATCCCTCATACTTTTCTGTCTTTTCAGGAGTTTCATCCTCCGGAAGACTGTTTATAAATTCATTTGCAATAATCAGGGCATTTATCATCTTGCCTTTGGCAGAACCAGGATGTACATTTTGTCCCTTTATATAAACCTTTGCTTCAGCTGCGTTAAAGCTTTCATATTCAAGTTCTCCAAGCCTTCCTCCGTCAACTGTATAAGCCAGATCTGCTCCAAACTTCTTAACATCAAAGTGGTCTGCTCCCTTACCTACTTCTTCATCTGGTGTGAAGCCAATTTTTATGTCTCCGTGGGGAATTTCCGGGTGATTTGTCAGGTACTCTATGGCGGTTATTATCTCTGCAATTCCTGCCTTATCGTCTCCTCCTAGTAAAGTTGTCCCGTCTGTCACTATTAAATCCTTTCCTTTATACATAGGAAGCTCAGTAAATTCCTTTGGTGAAAGGACAACATTCTGCTCTTCATTTAAAACAATGTCTCCTCCATCATAGTTCTCAACTATTCTTGGGTTAACATTTTTGCCGCACATATCAGGACTTGTATCAACATGGGATATAAAGCCTATGGTTTTAACCTTCTTTTCCATATTGCTTTTAAAAGTGCCGTATATATATCCCTTATCATCTATTTCAGCATCTTTAATGCCTAATCTTTTTAATTCACTAACCAGTTGTGCCCCAAAAACCTTCTGACCAAAAGTAGTAGGTACGGTTTCCACATCTTCTTCAGATTTAGTATCAAACTTAACATAACCTAAAAATCTTTCCACTACATTACTCATAATTTCACCTCTTATTTGAATTTACATTATTATTATATACCAGTAAACAAAAAGTAACAAATAAATAGTTTTATATATAAAATATACAAACAGAGAAATTACAGAAAATTTTAGCTGTGTAATTTCTGAATTAATTTTAAGAGGAATCCTATGGCATATAAAGTAGGGTCTATAGGTACAGAAGTTAAAGAGATTCAGGGGATTTTAAAGAAGTTGGGATATTACAGCGGACCATTGGATGGTATATATGGAACAGGAACTGCAAATGCAGTCAGGCTGCTTCAAAGAAGGTATGGTCTAAATGAAGATGGAATAATAGGAAGCAAAACCTATTCAGTGATTGAAAGGCTCCTTAGTGGTTATGATTACTATACTATAAGGCCTGGAGATACCATATCAAAAGTAGCATCAAAATACAGAACAAATATCTACAGCATAATTACAGCGAATAATAATATTGATCCTTATTCCCTGCAGGTTGGGCAGCAGCTGATTATCCCCTACTCCTACCCCATAGTTCAAACTGACATTGACTATACCTACAATATCCTTAGAAGAAACATTTTAAGCTTAAAAAGGCTGTACCCATTCATTACAATTGGATCTATTGGGAAAAGTGTTCTGGGAAGAGAGCTGTATTTCATAAAGCTGGGTCAGGGCAGCAATATTGTGTTTTATAATGGTGCACATCATTCTCTGGAGTGGATTACTTCGCCCTTATTAATGAAATTTACTGAGAACTTTTTAAGAGCTTATACTTTGAAACAGACAATTTTAGGTTATGATGTAAGTGAGATATGGGAAAACAGCACTATATATATAGTTCCAATGGTAAATCCTGATGGAGTGGAGTTGGTTTTAAATGGTCTGTCTCCAGCCAACCCCTATTATAATAACCTATTAAGGTGGAATAATGGCAGCAAAGATTTTTCTAAAACCTGGTCTGCAAATAACAGAGGCGTAGATTTAAATCACAATTACAATGCCTCATGGCAGGAAGCTAAAAATCTGGAGCAAAGTCAGGGTGTATTTGGGCCGGGACCTACAAGATATGGAGGACCTTATCCTGAATCTGAGCCTGAAACCAGGGCTATGGTTAAATTCACCAGAGGCCATAACTTCAGGCTTGTTCTGGCTTACCATTCCCAGGGAGAGATTATATACTGGACTTATGATGATATTAATCCTCCAGATGCCAGAAGAATTGGAGAAACACTTTCCAGAGCCAGCGGCTATACACTGGAAACACCTTCTGGTATAACAGCATATGGCGGGTATAAGGACTGGTTCATAAAAGAATTTCAAAAGCCCGGTTATACCATTGAGGTAGGACATGGTACAAATCCTCTTCCAATATCACAGTTTTCTGAAATTTATAGGGATAATATTGAGCTGCTGCTTCTAGCTGCAATAATTTAAAAGACTGACACCAATTAAAACAAACTGTCTTATTGGTGTCAGTCATCTATTTGTATACATGAAAAAAGACCGCTAAGCGATCTTTTCTTTTTTCGTATGAATTATTCCTCTACTGGAGCTCCAACTGGGCAAACATTAGCACAGTTTCCACACTCTATACATGTATCTGCATCGATTACATACTGAGTATCTCCCTGACTAATGCAGTTAACTGGACATTCTGCAGCACAAGTACCACAGCTTACACAAGCGTCTGTAATTTTATATGCCATAATTACACCTCCTTATAATCTGGATAGTAAATATCCAAATTCATTTTATCACATATCTAAAATATTTAAAAGAATTTTTTATAATATAAAATTGCAAATTTTATATTACTGTGAAACCTGCTTCTTCGATAGACTGAATCAAATCTTCTTCCTTAAGGAAATAATCATCATAGACTATACTGATTTCATTTTTCAGAGCAGAAACCTGGCAGGCTATCACACCTTCATTATGTGATACAGCTTCCCTTAATACAGCCACATCATCCACACTTTTTATCTTACTCAATTTAAGAATTGATTTCATACCATCACCTAGTCTTCCTTGAGTAATTCCTTTACTTGATTTATATCCACCTCACCGGGGTCTATATCCAGCCTGACTTCCTCGTCCTCTATGGTTCCCTCAAAGCTTCCCTCTACAAGAACTGTGTCAAAAAGCTTAACATTTTTAAGAGCCTCTCCATCCTTTTCGGAAACCTTTATGGTAACTCTTTCCTTAACAACAGAATTTGCCACAACTTCTCCCCTGCCTTCAGGAGTATCTACAATTGAACCTACTCTGGGCAGCTTTTCCCTGATTCTCTCATATGTATTCTGTTCATAATTCAAGCAGCACATAAGCCTGCCGCAAAGACCGGATATCTTTGCAGGATTTAGAGACAGGCTCTGCTCCTTAGCCATCTTTATAGATACCGGAGCAAAATCACCTAAAAACTTATGACAGCACAATATCCTTCCGCAGGGGCCGATACCTCCTACCATCTTAGCTTCATCTCTTACCCCTATCTGTCTCAGCTCAATCCTTGTTCTGAAAACAGTTGCCAAATCCTTTACCAGCTCTCTGAAATCAACTCTTCCCTGGGCTGTAAAGTAAAATATTATTTTATTATTATCAAAAGTATATTCCACATCAATAAGCTTCATTGAAAGCTTATGCTCACCTATTTTATTAAGGCATATCTGAAAAGCATCTTTTTCCTTTTCTTTATTTTCCTTATGCTTTTTTATGTCCTCTTTTGTTGCCTTTCTTATTACGCTTTTAAGAGGACTCACTATATCATCTTCAGATACTTCCTTTGACTCTACTACGCATCTTCCGAATTCTATTCCTCTGGCTGTTTCAACTATAACATATTCATCCTGATTTATTTCTTTGTCCTCAGGATTAAAATAGTATATCTTACCAGCTCTTTTAAACCTTACTCCTACTACCTTAACCATTAAAAACCTCCTGCATTCTATACAGCATATTATTGTATGACAGTTCCGGATTAACATTGCTTTGAAAATTACTTCCAGTATCCAGTATGACATTAGTAAGTTTGTTTATTTTTGTTACAGAATACTTTTTGGAAAGTTCTTCTACTCTACTTAATTTATCCTTGTTAATAAGCATATCTTTATTCCTGGTTTCCTTATACAAGAGTATATCTCTCATAAAGGAAAGTATCCATGTCAATATTTCCCTGTAGTTCTCCTTATATTTGCTGAAAAAGCTGCTGAATTTAAAGGCTATAGATTCTTCATCATCAGATATTACAGAAAGTATTAAAAGAGCATTCTCCCTAATCTGTCTATAGTCTTCATTTTCTATATAATCTATGGCCCGGCCCGGTATTCCGTCAGAAAAAGAAACTATCTGACTTATTTTATCCTTTTCCATATAGGGATACTTAAACTCCAGAAAATCTTCCATTTCCCTTGAGGAAAGTTTCCAAAGCATATGAATCTGACACCTGGACTTTATTGTTTCAAGTATTGAATTTAATTCTGTTGTCAGGATTATGATATGTATGCCGGAGGGCGGTTCCTCTATTGTTTTAAGAAGGGCATTCTGTGCCTGAACCGTCATCTTTTCTCCTTCATATATTATTATTACTTTTTTATCTCCCTCAAAAGGTCTTTTATTAGTCTCTTCTATCAGGTCCCGTATGTCATCTATTCCAATGGAATTCTTATCCTTACCTGCTTTAAATGGGACAATATCTATATAATCCCGGTCTGTTTTTTTATCAAGTATAAGAAGTGAAAGCTCTTTTGCCACTAAGCTCTTCCCATTTCCATCCTCTCCTGCTATAAGGTGAGCATGGGACAAACTGCCAGCTTCATGAAATCCCTGCAGCCTATCTAAGATTTCCTTATGTCCGTATATTTTTATAATGCTCAAGTTATCACTCCATTATAATTTGATAAATTTATCAACGTCAATTACAAATATTGTAGCACCGCCTATTTCAATTTCTATTGGATATGGCATGAAAACTCCCTGGGAGCCTGCAACCGGTGATGGGTTTGTAACAATTTCCTTTCTCCTGCTGCAGATGCCTTTAACTACTTCCAGAACATCATCCACCTTATCCTGTTCAACTCCAATTAAAAGAGTGGTGTTTCCTGATTTTAAGAATCCTCCTGTGGTAGCAAGTTTAGTAACTCTATACCCGCTGCTTGTAATTTCCTCTAACAGGCTGTGAGCATCATCATCCTGAACTATGCAGATTATTAGTTTCATGATATCCCTCCTATAATTTAATTTTTTCCTTTAATAAATCTAATATATCTTTAAAAACCTCATCCTTTTGTCTATCTCCATTTATTACCTTTATTTTATCACACTTTTCAGCTAATTTAACATAAGCAAAATAAACTTTTCTATGGAAATCATCACCGCTGTTTTCAAGCCTGTCAAGTTCTCTCTGGTTTTTCTTCCGTCTAAGTCCTTCTTCGTAGGGTATCATAAGCATAATGGTAAGATCCGGCTGTACTCCGTTTATTGCAAAATCATTAATATCACGAACTCTGGTATCTCCCAAGCCTCTTCCTATCCCCTGATATGCAACAGAAGATTCCACGAATCTGTCACATATCACAACTTTTCCTGAAGATAGCGCCGGTCTTATAAGCTCCTCCACATGCTGAGCCCTGGAAGCTGCATATAAAAGCGCCTCGCAGGTAGGACACATCTCCTTAATTTCCTTATCAAGTATAATATTTCTAATCTTTTCAGAAATTTTAGTTCCTCCGGGTTCTCTTGTGTATACTACTTGAAACCCCTTGTTTTTAAGATGCTCCATAAGCATATTTATCTGAGTAGTTTTTCCTGATCCGTCCGGACCCTCAAAGGTTATAAACATTCCTTTATTCATTATATATTCCTCTCCAGTATAACTTCTATTTTATCATCCTGAATTCCTAATGCATCTATTTTGTTTTC
>JAJBWD010000037.1:0-7109 GCA_032907345.1 Bacillota bacterium
TGGTCTTAAAGAATACTTTAACATCCATGGCAAATCCATATTTTTCAACATATTCTCCGTCATACCTGGCTTTATCCTCAATGGAAATCATGTCTCTTCCCATAACCTGTGCCCAGCCTGTAAGCCCGGGAGTTATGTCATTTGCCTTATATTTATCCCTCTCTGCAATTAAATCATACTGATTCCAGAGTGCAGGCCTGGGTCCTATAATGCTCATTTCTCCCTTCAGTATGTTTATAATCTGGGGAAGTTCATCAAGACTTGTGCTTCTTAAAACTCCTCCAACCTTTGTAATGAACATATCCGGATTTTTAAATAAATGGGTTGGCATATCCTTAGGTGTATCAGATGCCATGGACCTGAACTTCAATATATAAAACTCTTTTTTATTTTTCCCTATTCTCTTTTGCTTAAATAAAATCGGACCCTTTGAATCAATTTTTATTAAAACAGCAATTATCAGAAATAATGGGCTAAGCAGTATTAATCCAGTTAATGACAGAATAAAATCAATAACTCTTTTAATAACCTTATAAAAATTCATAAATCTTCCTCCAAAATAATTACCATAAAATACTTCTATTATTATGATGCTCTAAAAAAAAATTATTATTAACCTGTAATATTTTAATTAAGGCTGCATACCTGATAAGCTTTCCTAAGTGCGATTATAAACCAATTTCCTGTCATATTCAATAAAATTTTCTGGCCGGTTTCAGGTTAGAAATATCAGCCGAAAAACAGCGGCCCGGCAAGCGGACCGCATTAAACTAAACCATTTTTGTTCTGCCTGCTTTGGCAGCACCATAGGATACTCCAAAGTAAACAACTATACCAGCAAATACGGAAACCGTAAAATTCAGAAGCCCGTTATTGCGGTAAACAGCCATAAGGACTATCAGCATTATCATGGTAATAAGGAAGGTTTTAAGAATATACTTAAAGTCCACCCTGATGGTAATTCCGGTACTTCTTGTTCCTATCATTGCTGTTATAATGAACTGTATTATATATGTAAGCAGTGTGGAAACTGCAGCACCATAAATTCCTATTACAGGTATAAGCATGAAGTTAAATATTACATTTATAATTGAGGATATTAAAAAAACCACATTATACATCACCGTTTTTCTTGACAGGTCTATCAGATAACTATACATGTTATAAAGCATCTGGAACAGAAATGCAAAGCTGAGTATTAATAAAAGCGGCCTGTTCACGCTGAAGTTCCCTCCGGACAGCAGCTGTACAATGGTTGGGGAAGTCTGGTACAGTCCAAATATTATGGGAAAACCAAGAAACATTCCTAATCTGCTGGCCTTCTGCAGGTAGTTCTCTACCTGTGCCTTATTATTCTGATTCCAGTACATGGAAATATACGGTAATATGGTATAGCTTAATATGCTGCTTATAACAAATACCCTGGAAACCAGGGAATAATTAAAGCTGTAAACACCGGATATCTCCAGTCCCTGCAGGTGGTTTAAAATAAACCTGTCTATAAAACTGTTAATCCAGCTCATTACCACATAAGGCATGAGAGGCAGTGAATACCTTAAATACTCCTTTAAAGGCGCAAATTCTATCTTTAGGGAAATTCCCCTGAAATAATGCAGAATGCTTATAAATCCAAGTATCAGGACTAAACCTTCAGCTGCGCAGTAGGCTTTAATTGCAGCATCCACTGTTACACTGTGTCTGCTTGATACCAGGAAAATAAATAATGCACTTGTAGCAAAGGTCTTGGTAATTAACAATAAAGAACTGGTTTTTATCCTTTTAACAGCCCTGTAAAAGTCCTGCATGAGAGTGGAAAGCGACAATATAATAAAATAAAGGGCCATCCATCCCATTATGAAACTGTAATCCCTGCTTCCAAACATCAGGTTTGAAAAAAATACGCTTCCTCCAAACAGACAGCCGAATATTATTATACACATGGGCAGGTCCATTAAGAGAGAGGAAAAAAATCTGGATTTAAGCCTGGCCTGATCAGTTTCCCCGGCAAAAAAAATACAGAATGCTGAATTTATTTTCAATAAAACTATGGGAGCTATTAAGGAACTTACTGCAATTGTCTGGTTTACTACCGCATAATCAGATTTTGACAATATACGTGACAAAATACTGAAGGTAATGATACCAAATACTGCGTTAAATATTTCTGTAAATGCGCGAAAACCAACATCCCCTATGAAATGTCCATTTTCACTTTTTAGCATTTTTTTTAGTTTTGACATACCTATCTCCTAGATTTACTTTAAGGTTTTATTCTTAAAATGATTTTTTATCATTGTTGTTTTCTTATATCTTTTATAACCTGGAGTTTACCGCCCTGAAATGAATTCCCGGGACGATATTTTTACAATACCACCGTATTCTCTCCCTTATGATATGTATCAATTATCCCGGCAATGCAAATGCTCTCCTCATGAGTTAGTTTATGGCTGTCTTGTCTTCCGCTGTTAATCATGGATACGAACTCAACGATCTCATATCTTAAGCCATCGCCTTCAAATTTATAGAAATACTTATTGGTATCATTCATGTTTTCAAACCGCATCTCAAAATAATCTGTTTTCCACCAAGGTGCCGGGACATAAATATAACCCTTGGTACCGGTAATAATCATTTCGCCCTCTGTTTTCGCACCAAGTCCAACTTTAAAAGATGCAGTTGCATGTGCATATTTAAAAATACCCTTTGTAAAAAGATCTATATCCTTCTTCATATAGGAATAAAAAGTTACATCATCATAATCAGTTCCAAGCAGCTTAATTATAGGCAATAATGGATAAGAGGCAAGTTCATTAACACTGCCGCCGGCCATATCTGCCCTTAACTCCCTAAGGTTACCTGATACCAATTTTGTGAAAGATGCTTCAACATCTCTGATGTCGCCAATACGTCCGCTCTTTGCCAATACCAGTAAATGTTCAAAAGCAGGACAGTAAGCAGACTTTATTGCTTCCATCAGAATAAGGCCTTTTTCTTTGGCTAATGTAAATGCCTGTTCTGCTTCCGCTTTTGTCAATACCATTGGTTTTTCACACAATACATTCTTTTCTGCTCTCAATGCAGCCATGATATATCCGAAATGAGTCTGGTGCGGTGATGCTATATATACAGAATTAATTTTCTCAAAAAATTCATCAATATTATCAGTATAAAATGCCAGTTCTTCCTGCTGGGCAAATCGTTTTGCAGATTCTATGTGCGGATTATAAACTCCTTCCACATTAACACCGCTGACATATTTGGATTCCAAAATAAACCGTTTAGCGATTCTTCCACAGCCGATTACCCCGATACTGGTTATTGGTTTTCCTTTTTGCCTGAGTTCTGTACTGGAAATTCCACGGGTTCTTTCCAAATAAACTACCCGGCAGTATTCTTTTAAATAATCAAATTTACCTTCCCAATCAGAACCAATTGCAAATATATCAATTCCATACTTTTGGATATCCAAAATTTTTTGTCCTTCATACTCTTCAACTATTATTTCATCAGCAAGTCCTGTGGATTTGACATTTTCAATTCGCTGCAGCAGGGACTCCTGAACATTAAGTTTTCCACGCTCTTTATCATAAGCGTCCGATGTAACACCTACAATTAAATAGTCTCCCAGCTCTTTTGCATGCCTGAGCAGATTGATATGTCCGAAATGCAATAAATCATATGTACCATAGGTTATTACTTTCTTCAAACCTAACTCCTCCTTATTAATCATTTTTCAATGAAATTCAGGTAAATAAATTTGCCATCATTTAATTACTTTAAAAGAGATCAAAATATCAATTTATACCGCTTTGCCTTTTTAAATTTGTTTTATCTTTGACCAAAGCTCATCTATATCCCGGCTGGTGTCACCATATACAATTTCTTTTACACTGCATGACTGCTTTTCATATTTTTCTTTATAAGCTTCTGTTTTCTCACAGGCAAAGGTTATCGCTGAGTACAGGTCTTCTATTGTATCTGCCTTTTCTCCCGGTGTAAAGGATGCATAATCATACAAGAATCCTCTGTCACCATTCTGATAATAATCCAAATCAAAGCAATAGAAAATCACAGGCTTATTCAGCAGTAA
This sequence comes from Bacillota bacterium, assembly GCA_032907345.1. Classification (GTDB taxonomy): domain Bacteria; phylum Bacillota; class Clostridia; order Clostridiales; family Clostridiaceae; genus JAJBWD01. The sequence goes on from JAJBWD010000037.1 coordinate 4,091, forward strand.
AAAATCAAAATAAACAGAAGAATAATCTGTAATTAAAACATCAGCCAAGCTTAAAAAATTATAAACATCACTTTCCGGTTTAAGGTTAATTACCCTTTCTGTCAGCTTATTTATATTTTTATCTGTAACCGCTGCAAAATGAAGCTTTGTTACCATGTAATAATCATGCTCTTCCAGATAACTCTGCAAATCATAAATTGCAGAAATACATTTATCATTGTATTCAATTTTATCTCTGAAGGTTGGAAAATATAAAATTATTTTTTTGCCCTGAGTTTTTAATGTTTCAATTTTCTCTGCAGCATCCTTTTCAGCATGTAAATAGAATTTATTGATTCCTCCATTCATATAAACACATCTGGGATAAAAACCTGTTATTATTTTAGAATCAGGAACTCCAAATGCCCGCTGCATATGCTTTGAATGTGCCTCACCCAGCGCAAGCAGATATACATCATTCCAGTGGCCTACAAAGGATCTTTTCAGCTTATAGTTCATATCTATGATATCCTGAAGGGGTTTGCCCTCATTTCCTATTATATAGCCTATCTTTTTCAGAGGAAAACCATGCCACAGATTAATTCTGACAGCACCTACCGAGAATGTACGATGTACATCCATTCCGCTGCTGTCTACAATATGATATTTAGCACGAAGGTGATACCATATGGATTTTAATGATTTGCACATTATACTGTCATATCCTGCCAGTAATAATTCTTCGCAAATTTTTTGATTTTTAGTAACGAATATAACTCTCTTTAATCCCAGTTTATCTTTATTTTGGCTCAGGTATAAAAACATTGCCTTTGAGTTATCAGCAAAACGTCCTCCGCTCCAGCCGCCGCAGATTACGATTTTTGATGAACGGGGAATGAAAAAGGTTATCAGTCCGGATATAAAATTAGTAAATAATTTAATAGCTTCTTTCAAATCACAACACCTCTATATAATTTATACAGCAGTAAAGATTTAATCCTCTGCCGGCCTTCCGATACATTTGCGGTAAAAACGGTAAACTTTATTTATAAGAGGATTTCGGAAACAATAATAAAGCAGCAGGTAGGTTTTAAATCTTCTTATTTTCAGATGCATCAAAACTTTAAATGGAACCTTTTCCGGCACCCATGATGGTTCTAAGGGTTCCATGGGAAGGTCTTTTCCCTCACGTACTGCATCAATCAGATTCATAATAAGCTTAGAAGTCTGTCCTATATTCTTAAAATTTTTGTCCCTGTATTCAGTAATGTTTTTCTTGTAATCTTCCATGTTGACCAGAATGCCCTTAACACAGTCATGAAGACTTTTCTTTTCAGTTTTTATGACAAAATCAAAGGGAACGCAGGATGGAACACTTTGATCACCAAACAGTACTTTCCAGTCTGTAACCGCTACTGAAGGAATGCCCATCAGCATTGCCTCAAACATGGTGCTTGATTCATCTGACACCATCAGGTCAGATAAAGCAATGGCATTAAATATATTAACAGCCGGGTCTATAATATGCACATTAGGAAGATCCTTATGGAGCGCCTTCATTTCAGCTGCATTTTTATTATGTAAATTGTATTTTGGGCTGATGCTGTAGTATTGTTTAACCAGAATATTTACATCCAGGTTTAAAAGTGCCTGAACATAATCATCCTCCTTGCCGTCATTTTCCCAGGATGGGGCATAAAGCACCGTTTTTTTTGTTTCATCTATGCCAAGCTGTTTTATAAGTGCAGCCTTTTCTTCCATAAAATTGCCCTGGGATACCACATCCGCTTTAGGCCATCCAATTTCAAAGGTACCAATTTTAGGCCTTGCCAGAGAATATTTTGAGCTTTCTTTCCACATGTCGCTCCATTTCTTTCCCGGAACTATGGCAATATCAAAAATATTCCAGGGTTCTTTAAACCATATATTAGGCCAGTCTCCATGAGTCTGGCCGATATCGTGAAGGGTAACTATTGAAAGCTTCGACTTGCTTGGACAGTTGTAATGCTGGCAGTAAACTCCAATTTCACATTTTTCAAAAAAGTCAGTGGTCATTTTAACTTCGTAACCCCTGTTTTTTGCCTCTTCATAAATCGGCTTCAGCTGCTGAGCATCTGATAAATCTTCATAAATGAAAGTAATCTTTTTATCAATTTTCATAACATTTCCTCCCCGTCAGCAGGGTTATTTTTTTATTTCAATACTATGAGATACTGCAGCATGAATTAAAGCAATCAATATCACATAAAAACCCATAGTAGCATTTGAAAAGAATGATGTAAAAAAGAAAAACAATAAGGTGTACTTCATCAATGCATTATAAATAATTCCTGCTATACTGCTCTCGGTACCTTGTTTAATTGATACCGTGTTTGCAAGAAATCCAACGAACAGCATGAAAAGCACAACTCCTAATACTCCAAAATCATAGTATGCATTATATATGCCGGGATTTGTCGTAAAATTGGTGTTGTAGTTATGCACAGGAAAATTTGTAAGTGCAGGAACAAAAAATCTTATGCCTGTAAGTGCAAAAACCGGGAATAAAGTCTTACAGCCCGCAGAATATCTGTCTATTTTAAATACATTATAATTAAAATTGTCATAATTAAAAGCAACATACATATATACCTGATAAAGAGACATAGGCAGTTTAAAATTAGCTTTTGAAACAGCTTTACCATTAAAATCAGCGCTGGTATACCTTTTTGTTTTAGGAATAATCAGTTCATTAAGATTAACTACAATTGAACCATTAGTCAATATAGTATCATCAGTTTCTGTTTTTGCTTCTTTATTAAAAACATAAGACAGATAATCTTCGTTCTGATGCCTGAAATGGGATAAAAGCCCCCAGCCTCCTACTAGTACTGCCACTGCAACAATAAAGCAGAGAATTTCCTTCTTTTTACAATGTGCCTGTTGGATGTCCTATATCAATTAAAGATAAATTGGAAATAGAAGCCCCTTATCATAAACTTTGTAATGCAGGACATATAAGCTATATTGAACTGGATGACAGACCAGAAAAGCTTTGAAA
>JAJBWD010000038.1:0-3839 GCA_032907345.1 Bacillota bacterium
ATAAAAAGCATGATTTTTTATATTAAAGCTGGGTGTTTCTAATACAATTTTTACTGCATCAATAAGTTCTTTCTCAATATACATTAAAGTTCTGCTGCCAATACCTTTACCTTGATAATCAGGATCTATAAAAAGCCTGTAAAGTTCATATTGCCCTTTTCCTTCAGACTTGACAATAAATCCTCCAATAATTTTGCCAAAGTCCAAAATCTTATAATAAATTTGGTTTTTCATCAGACTTATTTGCTTATCCACAGAATCATATCCGGGGGGACCGCCGCCGCATATTTTAACATCATTACTGAAAGCCCTGATCTGAACCTTAGTTAAGGCTTCGGCATCTTTACTGTCAGCTTTTTCAAATTTAAGCATGATTTTCTCCTTTAAATTTTCAAATATAAATATTAAATAAATATCCTCTGCACTAAAAGCATATAAACTATTGTACCACTGCCAATACTGAGAAGAACATTATTTTTCCATTTATGCAGAAGTATAATTGTGATAATTGAAAGAAACTCCGGAGCTCCAAATGGTGCATTTAAAACCGATATGCCTTTTAAGCAGTATACAACTAAGAGCCCCATCATGGCAGCTGGCAGTGCTTTTCCTAAATAAGTAATGAAAGCTGGGATTTCTTTATTTTCGGGAAATATAATAAAGGGTAAAAATCTTGTAATCATAGTTCCTGCTGCTATTGCCAGAATCATTATTATAGTTTGAACCGGAGTTAAATACATATTTTTTTCCTCCCTGCAGTTAATGTAATCAAAATAATTATCATGGCTGGAATAACTAAATTACCTTGTCCAAAAATCAGTAAGCTTATTACAGAACTTATGATACCAATAATGCCAGGCCACCTGTTTTCTTTCTTTTTCCACTGTTCAATAAATAATACAACAAAGAGTGCAGTCAGAACAAAGTCCAGCCCTTTTGTATTAAACCTGATAAAATTCCCTAAAACACCGCCTAAAAACGTTCCTGATACCCAATACAAATAATCTAAAAGAGATATTATAAAATAATAATATTTTCTGTTTATACTCTCCCGAGGCTCTATGTTATAAGAAATCGAAAAGGTTTCGTCACATAAAACATAAATAAGAAATCCACGTATCTTTCCTAAGCCCTTATATTTTTTAAGCATTGATATTCCATAAAATAAATGTCTTGCATTTACCATAATGCTCAAAAAGAAAGCCTGAACCGGATTAAAGACTGTTGTTAATAAAGTAATTGCTGCAAACTGCATACTCCCGCAAAATGCTACAGCGCTCATAAGCACTGACCATAATACTCCATAGCCCTTGGTCTGCATCAATACACCATAAGCCATTCCTAAGAATAAGAATCCTGTTAACACAGGGATAGTATGGGGAAAAGCTGCAATAAATGCTTCTTTAAAAGCTGTTTTTTTACTTTTGTTTTGCATAATATTCTTGTACTCCTTATTCTCTAAATGTATAATTAGTATGTTATATTTTACAAATGTTAATTATACTTTGTTTAATATATATTACGATTGTTAACTGTACTTTGTCAATAAGGAATTTAATATAGGAGTATTTATGAATATAAATCTGATTATTGCAGAAAATTTAAAACGCCTTCGAAGGGAACGGAATTTAAGCTTGGGCCAGCTAGCTGAATTATCCGGTATAAGTAAGGTTATGTTATCTCAAATAGAAAAGGGAGAGACAAATCCCACAGTAAACACCATCTGGAAAATTGCAAATGGTCTGAAGATACCATATACTGCTTTACTGGATAAGCAGGAGCATGATACTTATGTTATTTGTAAATCTGATATTGATGCTCAGATCACAGAAAATGGGCACTACCGCCTGTATTGCTATTATCCGAATACACCCCATAGAAATTTTGAATTATTTCAGATTGAGCTGGACGAAGGATATCGTTATACCTCCATTGGCCATGCTGAAAAATCCGAGGAATATATTATGATTTTAGAAGGGGAATTAACGCTGGAAGTAAATGATACTGTTTATGTGCTGCACCCTAATGATTCAATCAGCTTTACTGCATCAGCACAGCACATATATTTTAACAGCGGAAAAGGGACTTTAAAAGCTGCCATAACGAATTTTTATCCTGCCTGAAATTTATCTCCGGCAGGATATTTTACTTAATTTAGTTTACCAGCAAAAAAATTAAGCCGACCTTGTCAGGCAAGCTTAATCTAATCTGAAATTATTTAATAACCGTTCCTCATCAAATCCCGCTATTCCTATGGCACCAGGGCCGCTGTGAACTGAAATTACACATCCGGTTTGGACCCAAATAACCTTTTTAAAGCCTTTTTCCTTTGCAGTTCGTTCCATATCCAGTTTTATGTGTTCTTCCAGGCCTAAAGAATAGAGAAGATAAAGCTGTTCTTTTTCTAAATTGTATCTGCCAATAAATTCATTCATATACTTACCGGCAATATTACTCATTTTCCCCCTATACTTTTTAGTTGAAATCAGTTCTCCGTTTACTATTTCAATCAATGGCTTCAGCTGCAGCAGCGATGCTCCCAGATAGGCAGCATTTGATACACGCCCACCCGCCTTAAGATACTCCAGATTACCAGGGATGAAAGATACTCTTGCTCTGGCCACATAATCTTCAATTTTTTCAATTAAATCAGCAGGCAGTATTTCAGGCTGTTTTTCTAACAGCTCAGCTGCTTTTAAAATAATTGCTGCCTCACCGCCAGATACATTACAAGAATCAACATGATAAACATTTTCTGCTTCTTCAGATGCAATGACAGCATTATGGAAAGTACAGGATGCTTTAGATGAATACCCAATATGTATAATTACGCAGCCAGGATTTTCATCTGTTATTTTTTTAAATACATCCTGATATTCATTTGGATTCGTTGCTGATGTGGATGGTATCTTTCTTGTTTTTTCATAATAATCATATACCTCTGTTACAGGTATGGAACCATCCGGATATTGCTTATCTCCCATTATTACATGCATTGGAACTACCTGAATATGATGAAGTTTAGCTAAGTCTATTGGCAGGTCTGCGCCGCTCTCTGTTAATATAATAATTTTTTTCATTGGTTTACCTCCAGATAATTGATAAGGTTTAATTTTAGAAAATTGCATAATTACGATTTTGTATCAACAAAAATTCTCTCACTTAGTTAATTACTTATTTTTAAATTGTTCCATTTGTTCAATAGACATATTCATTAATCGTGTGATTTCCTGAATATTATTTTCGCCAAGTCCATCAATCAGTGTATCATAGTATATTTCTATCTCTTTTACTTTTTTAATAAGCCAATTTTTTCCGTCTTCTGTCAGCACAACACGCATCCTTCTTCTGTCATTCTCAGCCATTTTCATAGATACATAACCTTTTTTTCTAAGGGAAGACAGAATTGACGTGATACGCTGCCTTGTTACACAGAGTGAATCACTTAAATCAGATGGATATATATCCGTTCCGTTATTCATATGCAGATATATAAGTACCCGCATTTCTCCCTGACAAAATTCAATCATAGAAGCAAAAACATCCATATCATACATCTTTTGCAATGATATCAATAAAGCATTCCGCAATTCTATTTTATTCATAACAATCTCTTCCTTTTTAAATAGTCAATAATATTTATAGTAAACATGGTTTATTATATTGTCAATATGAATTTTATAATTTATACAGTTAATTTATGCAGTTTCATAATTTATAAACAAAGAAATTACAGAATTAAAAAAGCTGCAGAATTATTAAATAATCATACAGCTTTATAAAAATTATTTCATTTAAGTTAAATTCAAAAAAATATCTAGAATCCAAATGTATTTTCA
>JAJBWD010000039.1:0-4456 GCA_032907345.1 Bacillota bacterium
CGATAAACTCTATCACATATTTATAATCGTAGGAAAAAATCCCCAGCAAAAGCTTTACCTCAGCAATTGCTATCAGGTTGTTGGCAATGATGGCTATACCTGTTCCAACGGCAGCCCCCGCTAATCCGTATTTTTCTATGAATATAAAATTCAGTATTACATTCAGCAGTACTGCGATAATATTATTCAGAAGTGTGAACTTAGCGTATTTTGTCATGTTAAGAATAGAGCCTATGGGACCTGATATTGAATCAATTAAAAAGGCAAAGCTTAAAATCAGCAGAACCTTTTTAGCATCAGCTGTTACGTAACTTTCACCAAAAATGGCCAGCAGTTTTTCACTCAAAAAATAAAATATAAAGAACATGGGAATAACCATATAGGTTACGATTTTTACAATATTCCTCATTTCAGTCTGTATCTCTTGTATTTTATTTTCCTTATACAGCTTTGAAATCACAGGCCAGAATGCAATGAAGGGTGTAACAAAAACCCCGATGAGCCCCACATAATTCTGTGCAATTTTATAAATAGCAACACTGGTATTATTCAATAGCTTATCAAGCATGATCTTATCGATATTCTGCAGCAATAATCCGATACCTGCAATAAGCGCAACGGTAAGGGAATATTTTAAGAACTGCTCTTTCTCATTTGATGAAAGATCATAACTTAAGCTGAATTTATCTCCTGTAAATTTTTTCACCAATACTATCCTCAGCACTATTGCTGCAGCTTCACTTATTATAAAGCTGTAAAGCGCTGAATACAGGCCGTCAAACTTCAGGGTAATCAGTATTACAAATATAACAGCTTTAAGAAAATTATTAAACAGTACATTAAAAAATGTAACTTTTGTTACAAAGCCCGCTCCCTGCAGGAATCCATCTAAAATTGAGGCGGCTACCTTTACGAACAGTATTATTATAAACAAATAAAGCATATTAAGCGGAGTTGATATAAAATTATGAAAAATGGCTGCAAATATTGAGGTAATGATAAATAATGAGAAGGAAATCTTTATGGCAAAGCAAAGCAGGCTGCTGCTTTTAGCTTTATTCTCGGAAACCCTTGATACTTCTTTTATCAGGTTTTCATCCATGCCTATTATGGCAAATATCATTAGTACATTGGTATATGTAAGATACATAGTATACTGCCCGTATACATCAGTACTGAGAGTTCTGCCCAGAACTATCTGAAGTATAAATCCGATTCCCAGACCTAAAAATCTGATTATAAATGTTTTGCTGACTCTTTTGTATAAACCTTCCATGTTAACCTCCGCGCCATAATTTAAACTGTATAAAGATATATTATTACAATACTATCTATATGTAAACATTGAAGTGAAGTTATGATTTATTGTTTGAATATAAACTTACATAATAATCAGAAAAGGTAATTAAATTTCTGAATAACCATAAATATATAATATTTAGAAAATTATATAAATAAATGCTGTTATTTAATTAAAATAAACAATAAAATTAATAAGATTATAATTTTTAGATATAAATTAATTAAATTTTAAATAATGAATGAAAATAATGGCATATTATAAATTAAATTCAAAAATCAGAAAATTTAATCATTTATAATGCCTGAATTTTGTATATTTATATCACATATTTCAGGGATTTTTCCTTGAATTATGGCGAAATTTGCTTTATAATCACATTATACGAAATTTAGGGGGTTAATCATGGAAGACGAAAAAGAATTAGACTTAAGGGAATTATTTGACATCATAAAAACAAGAATTTGGATGATTATTGTCGTTACACTGCTCTTCACATTTACCGCAGCTATAGTCAGTGTATTTTTTATTTCCCCCACATATGAATCAAGTGTAGGTATTATTGTCGGCAAGCAGGATGGAAAGGAAATTACAGGTCAGGATGTAACCATGTATCAAAACCTGATGGAGACTTATCAAAATATCGCATCAACAAATAAGGTTGCCCAGGCAGCAGCAGATAAAGTCGGAGGCGGTACCACTGCAAAGGATCTTTTAGAAAGAACTAAAGTTACCACTAAGACAGGAACCATGATTTTAAATATATCAGTAGACAGCAAGACGGCAGCTAAGTCTTACAAAGAAGTACAAGCTTATGCAGATTCATTTGTAGCAAGAGCAACAGAGCTTATCCCTGAGGGAGAAGTAAGGATAATGGACAGCGCACAGCTTCCTGAGTCTCCTGTAAAACCAAATGTTAAAATGAATATTGCCATTGGATTTTTACTTGGACTAATAGTTTCAGCCGGTATTGCATTCATTCTTGAATATATGAATAATACAATAGTTACAAAAGAAGACGTGGAGAAATATCTGCAGCTTTCAGTAATAGGTATAATCCCGGAAAATGATTTGGAATAGGAGATAAAAATGTCAGATTTAATATTGGAAAAGCAGCCTAAGTCACCAATATCCGAGGCTTACAGGACAATAAGGACCAATATAGATTTTTCATCTATAGATAAGGAGATAAGGACCATCCTTGTAACGAGTTCAGGTCCGGCAGAGGGAAAGACAACTACAGCTTCAAATATCGCAATGGCTTATGCTCAGGCTGGAAAGAAGACTCTTCTTATTGACTGTGACTTAAGAAAGCCAAGAATACATAAGATATTTAAGATATCAAACAGAATAGGATTTACTAACATGATGGCAGATGATATGAAATTAAGCGAAGCAGCTTTCGTTTTCAGTGATACTCTGCAGGTACTAACCGCAGGAATAATTCCTCCAAATCCCTCAGAGATTCTGTCTTCAAATAAAATGAAAACATTTCTTCAGGCCGCCTCTATGGTTTATGAAAGGATAATAATTGATTCTCCTCCAATAAATGCTGTTACAGATGCCCAGATATTAGGTTCTGTCGCAGATGGAACTGTTCTGGTGGTAAGCTCAGATATAACTAATATTGAAGGAGCCGTGAGAGCAAAAGAACTGCTTTTAAAGGTAAAAGCTAATATTCTTGGTGTAATTTTGAGACGTGTAAATGTAAGCAGAGGAAAGTATGGCTACGGCAGTTATTATTATTACTACTACGCTGAGGATGGAGAGAAAAAAAGGAGAAAGAAAAAAAATGATAGACGTCCACTGTCACATTCTTCCCAAGATTGATGATGGCTCAAAAAATATAGAAATGACAGCAAATATGCTTAAGATTGCTCAGAATGACGGCTTAGATAAAATTATTGTAACGCCTCATTATGTAACGGGCATGTTTGAAAACAGTTATGAAAATATAGTTTCAGCTCTTGATAATATAAACAATCTGATATCAGAAAATGGACTTAATATAAAATTAGTGCCGGGTCAGGAAGTTTTCCTGGATAAGCATACTCTTGATTTATATAAGGATGGAGTAATAAGGGGAATAAACGGAGGCTCATATCTTCTTTGTGAGCTTCCAATGGACAAGCTTCCTGAGGATGCCCTGGATATTATATATGAGCTCCACATTCTAGGCAGCAGGGTGATAATTGCTCATCCGGAGCGGTACATGTATTTTATGGAGGACTTAACACTGATTAATGATTTTATTAAGGAGGGATGTTATTTCCAGATTAATTCAGGAAGTATTACCGGAATATTTGGACATGAGATAAAAAAGACTGCTAAGCTTATGATAAAAAACGGCATATGTGATTTTATCGGTTCTGACGCACATAATGCAGATACCAGGAGCCCAAAGATAAAATATGCCATTGATAAAGCTGAAGACAATTTAAAAGGCATTAAGGATACCTTAATCAAAAATCCTTATTTTTTATTAGCTAATGAGGAAATAAATGTAAAATGTAGAAAACCGTACAAAAAATCCAGATTATTTTTTAACAAATAATTAGTATTCATTATAGTTTAATTAAAAAAATAAACAAAAGATACAAAATTTTATTGGGGTAAATTTGGGGGAAAAGGAAATGCAAAATCTTCAGTACGAAGAGGCGGAAGACCAGGTGAAACTGCAGGATTCAGAAATTTCTGCAAAGGAAATTACCTTTGACGCAGAGGATAAGGGGATAGGCTATTATTTTATTAAGAGATTAATTGATTTAACAGGTTCATTATGCGGAATTATTTTATTAAGTCCCTTATTCTTAATTGTATCGGTAATAATTAAGCTGGATTCAAAAGGATCAGTATTTTTCATTCAGGACAGGGTAGGAAAAGACGGCAGGATATTCAAGATGCTTAAATTCAGGTCCATGTGCAGCGATGCAGAGTACAAACTGAAAGATTTGAAACAAATGAATGAAATGTCCGGGCCAATGTTTAAGATAAAAGCTGACCCAAGGATAACCAGGGTAGGTAAATTTATAAGAAAGACAAGCATAGACGAGCTGCCTCAGCTTTTTAATATTTTAAAAGGGGATATGTCCCTGGTAGGACCAAGACCTAATCTTCCAAGGGAAGTTAAGAAATTTTCTGCATACCACAAACAGA
>JAJBWD010000040.1:0-4048 GCA_032907345.1 Bacillota bacterium
CCAATGCATAGATACTTTGCTTTAGCTTCATTAATAAGAGAATATTCATCAGAAAACTGGCTTAAAACAAATAAACAGTACTCAAAAGATAAAGAGAAGCAGGTTTATTATATGTCCTGGGAGATTCTGGTAGGAAGGCTGCTGGGTAATAATTTAATAGCCCTTGGCATAAAAGATATGGTAGAAGCGGGACTCTTTGAAATGGGGGTAAACCTGAATGAAATTGAGGACATGGAGTCTGATGCAGGACTTGGCAACGGAGGCCTGGGAAGGCTTGCAGCCTGCTTTTTAGACTCCATGGCATCACTTCAGATTCCGGGTCACGGATGCGGCATAAGATATAAATATGGACTCTTCGAACAGAAGATAGTGGACGGATATCAGGTGGAAATGCCTGATAACTGGCTGAAAGAAGGAAATCCATGGGAAGTAAGGAAAGAAAACAAGGCAGTAATGGTTAAATTTAATGGACGGATAGATACCTACTGCTGTAATGGAAATCTTAAATTTCATCATCTGGATTACGAGCCTGTTATAGCTGTACCTTATGATATCCCTGTTATTGGATATAATAATAATACTGTAAATACCTTAAGGCTTTGGAGTGCTGAAACTCCGGATAAGGATTTTGATTTTTCTTCTTTCAGCAAAGGAGATTATTTAAAGGCTGTTGCAGAAAAGTCAAATGTAGAGGCAATTACATCAGTTTTATATCCTGATGATTCCAGAATTGAAGGAAAAATATTAAGACTTAAGCAGGAATATTTCCTTGTAAGTGCCGGCATTCAAAGCATAATAAGAAGATATAAAAAAACCGGAAATCCAATGAATAAACTGGATAAGTTTATTGCAATTCATATAAATGACACCCATCCATCTCTGGCAGTTCCTGAGCTTATGAGGATTCTCATGGACGAAGAGGAAATTGAGTGGGATGAAGCATTTAATATTACCAGAAATGTTATGGCATATACTAATCACACTATAATGGCAGAAGCTTTGGAAAAATGGCCTATTGATATATTCAAGAAGCTGCTGCCAAGGATATATCTGATTGTAGAAGAAATAAACAGAAGATTTATTAATGAAATAAAAAGCAAATACGGAAACTATGATGAAAAGATAAACAGTCTTTCTATATTAAATAACGGACTGGTTAATATGGCTTACTTAACAATTGTTGGCAGCCATTCAATAAACGGAGTTGCCAAGCTTCATACTGAGATATTGAAAAATCAGGAGCTTAAAGGATTTTATGATTTATATCCTGAAAGATTTAATAATAAAACTAATGGAATAACTCATAGAAGATGGCTGCTGTCTGCAAACCCCAAGCTTTCCTCAGCAATATCTGATATCATTGGTACAGAATGGATAATGGATCCAAATAAGCTTAAGGCTCTTCAGACATATTCAAAGGATAAGGGTATAAAAGAAAAATTTGCCGGGATTAAATTTGATAATAAGGTAAAACTGTCAGACTTTTTATTAAAAGAATACTGCATATCAGTTGATCCCAATTCCATATTTGATATGCAGCTTAAAAGGCTTCATGAATATAAGAGGCAGCTTTTAAATGTTCTTCATATTATTTATCTCTATAACAGATTAAAGGAAGATAAAAGCTTTGATATGGTCCCCAGGACATTTTTCTTTGCGGCTAAGGCAGCACCTTCATATTATATGGCAAAAAATATAATTAAGCTTATTAATAACCTGGCAAATGTAATAAACAATGATAAAAGTGTAAATGATAAACTTAAGGTGGTATTTATACCAAATTATAAAGTATCCTTAGCTGAGATATTAATACCTGCAGCTGACGTATCAGAGCAGATTTCAACCACAACAAAGGAAGCCTCAGGTACAGGAAATATGAAATTCATGATGAATGGTGCTGTTACAATTGCTACACTGGATGGCGCAAATATAGAAATTAAAGATGCTGTTGGAGAAGACAATATTGTTATATTTGGTCTTAAGGATTATGAAGTATTAAATTATTATAAAAACGGCGGATACAGATCCTCTGATTTATATAATAATGATGTTAGGATAAATAAGGTCATTAATTTACTTATGAATGGAACCTTTGATTTAAGGGATGATGAAAAAAGAAGCTTTTATGACTCGCTGATTATAAATAACGATTCTTATTTTGTACTAAGAGATTTTGAAGCATATGTGTCAGCTCAGGAAAAAATTAATAATTTATATTTGAATAAAGATAAATGGAGAGAAATGAGCATGATAAATATATCCAATTCAGGAATTTTCTCCTCTGATAACACGATAATGGAATATTCTAAGGATATATGGAAATTAAAAATAACTCCTATAATATAAAATACACCCTGAAAGGGGTGTTTTTATTGTTGACTTTTATACTCGGATTTGATATTATTTATTTGAAAGTATAGTAGTTTACTCAACATTAAGGAAGTGGTAATTTGAAACTATCTACAAAGGGAAGATATGGTGTTAAAGCCATGGTGGATCTGGCAGTTCATTTTGAAAAAGAACCGGTTTCCATAAAAAATATTTCAGAAAGGCAAAACATTTCAGAATATTATCTGGAACAATTATTTTCACCTCTTAGAAAAGAAGGAATAATTAAAAGCATAAGAGGTGCACAGGGAGGTTATGTTCTTGGAAGAAGCCCTAAAGAGATAACAGTTTATGATATTATAACTGTTTTAGAAGGTGAAATTGAAATATCTGACTGTATTGAAAATGAAAGCTGCAATAATATTGACTGCTGTGCAACAAGACATCTATGGGTTAAAATAAAAGAGAGTATAGATAACGTTACAAAAAATACAACTTTATATGATATTGTTGAGGACTATAATAAAATAAATAACAGAGGTGAAAACAATGGATAAAAAAATATATATGGATTATGCTGCCACCACATTTACAAGACCGGAAGTGCTAAATGAAATGCTGCCATATTTTACAGAGAAATTTGGCAATCCTTCCTCTATTTATTCAATATCAAGAGATACACAGCTGGCAATTGATAAGGCAAGAGAAAGGGCAGCTAAGGCAATAAATGCTGAAAAAGATGAGATATTCTTTACAGGCGGCGGTTCTGAGGCTGATAACTGGGCAATAAAAGGAGCAGCATTTTCAAATTTGAAGAAAGGAAATCATATAATAACTTCAAATATTGAGCATCATGCAGTGCTTCACACCTGTGAGTTTTTAGAAAAAAATGGTTTTGATATAACTTACCTTCCTGTAAATGAAGAAGGCTTTATAAGTTTAGATGATTTAAAAAATGCCATAACAGATAAGACTATATTAGTGTCTATTATGTTTGCAAATAATGAAATAGGAACTATAGAACCTATCAAGGAAATCGGGAAAATATGCCGTGATAAGGGAATATATTTTCATACTGATGCAGTTCAGGCCACAGGCCATGTTCCAATAGATGTTAAGGATATGAATATAGATATGCTTTCCATGGCAGGACATAAATTTTATGGGCCTAAGGGAGTTGGAGCTCTTTATATAAAAAGGGGCGTAAAAATATCTAATCTGATTCATGGCGGCGGACAGGAAAAGGGAAGAAGGGCAGGAACAGAAAACATAGCAGGAATTGTAGGTATCGGGAAAGCCTTAGAGCTTTCAGCAGCTGAAATTCCTGAAGAAAGTCAGAGAATTAAAAAATTAAGAGATAAATTAATAGATGGTCTTCTTAAGGTTCCATATTCAAGGCTTAATGGTCCAAGAGATACAAACAGGCTGCCAAACAATGTTAATATCTGCTTCAGATTTATTGAAGGAGAATCCATACTGCTTCTTCTGGATAGTTATGGAATATGTGCTTCCAGCGGAAGTGCCTGCACTTCAGGATCTTTAGACCCGTCTCATGTTCTTCTGGCAATAGGATTAAAACATGAAATAGCCCATGGAAGTTTAAGGCTGACCCTTGGAATAGACACTAAAGAAGAGGATATAGATTATGCCATAGAAACTATTCCTAAGGTAGTAGAGAGACTTAGAAATATGTCGCCTTTATGGGATGATTTTAAAAAAG
>JAJBWD010000041.1:0-5391 GCA_032907345.1 Bacillota bacterium
ATCCATGGAAAACTGATTCAGAACTGTCCCTTCCACGCTTCCTTTGGCAATGAATTTATTATATTTTAAGGAGTATTTATAAATCATAGTTTCTGCTTTGTTATTTTTAATACTCACACCAGTGAGAAATAGATTGTCAGAGCTAGCATAAACATTCCCTGAAAATCCTAATATTGTGTCTGTCTTTGATACTGAATTCATATTTCCTAAATCCACTCTTGTAATATTTAAGTAGCTTCCGGTTTCTAAGCCGCTGACATACTTTATTTTGTCATAGGAATTTACTATTTTCCCACTAGCGCTGTCTTCTATACTTACTTCACCATTCTTCTTATCATTAACTATTATTTCTCTGTTTAAATATTTATTTGAAACTATAAACAGCCTGCCGCCGGTTATCCTGGAGGTAATATAGCCGCCCTCTACCTTCAGGTCCCTTACTTTCTTTACATTTTTCTTATCACTTATATCATAAATTACAAGCTGAGTTTTATTTGAAATAAGTTTCATGCTGTAATTTGATTTTGCATTTTGCTCATTTAATGTGGGATAAACATTACCTATTGCCGCCAGGTAATCATTATAGAGAAATATTCCTGAAGGCTTAAAGCTTTTGTCTAGCTTTATTTTGTTTACAAGCTCCATCTTAGAAGTTGGATAAGCTCTTACTATGTCTATAGAACCATTTATCTCATCAATGGTATATATAAATTCCCCGTCTGTCTGAACAATATCCTCCTCGTCTACTCCTTCAACCTGATTATTAGTATTTGAGTACTCCTTATTTGAAGCTGATTTTGTGGCAGTATCTTCAGTACCATATAAAGCTCCTACTCTTACTCCGGTGTTATATATATTCTTATTATCTTTTAGTATTTTAAGCAGATTATTACTGCTTTCTAAAAGACTTAAGCTTATTCCTGCCGGCTCCTTTTCGTAAGTTTTATAGGAAAGACTGCTTTCTCTCAGTTTAAATACAGAAAGAGACATAATGCATATTAAAACAGCAGCTGCCAGTCCCACAAACTCTCTTCCAGTCTTTTTTCTTCTTTTTCCCTTTTTTATCCCCTTTTCCAGGGCAAAATCTATTTCAGGGGGAACTTCTATATTCTGATACTCTTCTTTTAATTTATCCATCTTTCTATTCATAATATCCCTCCTCTAAATCTAATTTTAGAATGGAAAGGGCTTTATGGAGTTTTGATTTAACAGTGCCTAAGGGGCAGCCTAAAACCTCTGCTACTTCCTTTAGTGTAAAGTCCTGAAAATACTTCATAATAATAATTGCCTTGTAGTCCCCGCTTAGAGAGTCTAAAGAATTTCTAAGATCAATATAAGATTCACTTTCATCTTTATCCGCCAGCATATCTTCTTTAATTTCTGCTGTATCCTTTTTCCTTCTTAAAAAATCTATGGCTGTATTTATCAGTATCCTGTTCAGATACGTGTAAAAATACTTAGGCTCTTTTATTTTTTTAAGAGATATATATGCCCTGTATACTGTTTCACTTACAATATCAAGAGCATCTTCCCGGTTTTTCACATAACTAAAAGCCGTTCTGTACAGCATATCCTTTTTGCAGGATACCAGCTGATAAAAGGCATCATCATTTCCATTTACTGCACTTTTAACTAAATCATTTATCTCCATAATATTCTCCTTTCAATCATTAGACGAAGAATATTTATATTTGGTTCTAAGCTTTTATTATTCCATCCTTATATTTGGGAACAACACTTATAATGTCCTTTTTAAAGCAGTATTTTAAATCTTCAAACTGTTCTATTTCTATCATTCTTTTATAATGGGCAGCATTTTCCGCAAAGGAAAAATCACTGCTTTCTTTGTACATGAACTGAGCTGTTTTTGCTATGTCAGTAAGCTCCAGATCTTTCTTTTCTGATATCAGATCAATTATATAACCTGCTGTGAGAAAATCATCTATGGAAAACTGATCATAGGTTCCTGCGTTTATTATAACTACATCTTTATTAAGCTTTATCAGATCCTCACTTACACTTTTCCCATTTAATACAGATCCCATTAATATTTCATCAGCCTGTTTTGCTCCTCTTATAGCTCTTGTACCATTTGTTGTAGTAAATATTATAATTTCACCATTAACTGTTTCCTTCTTGTAATCCTGGGGAGAATTTGAAAGATCAAAGCCATCTATTTTAAGGCCTTTTCTTTCACCGCCTAAAAGTCCTGCGCCTATATTTTCTTTTATGGCAAGTGCTTCTTCTATAGTAAGTACAGGGATTACTTCCTTTGCTCCATTATTAAGAGCTGTGGTAATTGTAGATGTGGCCCTTAGTGTGTCTATTATTACCGCTATTTTCCCTCTTAATTTTTCTTCTTCAATATATTTTGCAGATATTACTACGTCTATTTTCATTCTTAACCCTCCAAAAAAATAATAGACTGCATAATTCATGATTGTATTCCATCTTGAAAAGCGGTGAATATTCGCTATTTCAAGGTGGACCAGCCTAAGGTAATTATGCAATCTCAATAAATAAGAGATAAACATAAGTTTACCTCTATACTATACCAAATTATTTATCAGCCTTCCATATCAAATATGCAATCTTAAAAACTGAGGCCTGATTAAAGAGTCTGATATCAAAGCCTGTCTCCTTATATATCTTATCCAGTCTGTAAATCAGTGTGTTTCTGTGAACATAAAGATTTTTTGAGGCTTCACTGATATTAAGGTCAGCTTTTAAAAATTCCTCAATAGTGCTGATCATTTCACCATCGAATTTGTCCAGCTTATACTTAAGGATATCAAGCATTTCCTTTTTTGCTTTCTCATTTAAATTATAAGCTATATTCTCCAGCATAAGGTTATCATAACTGTATATTCTGCTCTTTACACCAAAGGCCTCTCCATAAAGCTGTGCCTTTTTAGCTTCTTCATAGCAATTACTTATTTCCTTATAGCTTTCTATTTCCCTTCCAAAGCTTACGCTGCAGTCAGTATACAGTTCAGATGCAATGGAACCCTTAATGCTGTCTGCATGTTCACTGTTATCCTCTGAATTTTTTATAAGAAGTATATCATCACCGTATATAATGGCAAAAGCATCAGCATCTTTATACAGCTCTCTTATTATGTTTAATGCATCATATCTGCTTCCCTGCAGATGGATAAGGAATATAATAGTCTTCCCTGAAAGGAAAGGTAAATTTAAATACAAGTCGTCCTCTAAAACTTCTTTAGAGGACAACAAATTAATTAATATTTCTTCTTTTTTTGATTTTATTTCTTTTATTCTGCTCTCTATGGTGTATTTTAAAAGGGATGTACATATTTCATGTTTTTTATCTATAAACAGATTAAGGATTTCATTATTTATAATAACAGAAGACGCCTTATTCTCCTTGCTGCCATCTAATCTGCCCTGGTAAAATACCTTCCCATTTTTATATTCAATTCTAAATGGAATTCCTGCAGCATCTTCTATATCTGCTAAAACATCCATGAAATTGTACATCAGTTTCCTCCTATAATACAGTAAGTTCTGTTTCCTTATCGAATATATGAATCTTTGTTTCATCAAATGCTACATTTATTGTGTCTCCGGATTTAGCTTTTGATGTTCCGTTAACCCTTGCAGTAATGCTGGAAGCTCCATCCTTTAAATACAGATACGTTTCTGAACCCATCATTTCTGTAACTTCAACCTGTGTTGTTATTACTGCGTCCTTATGCTCTGCTATAAATTCTTCACCATCATCTATGTTTTCAGGTCTTATTCCAAGAACAACATCTTTTCCTATATATTTTCCTTCTTTTAATACCTTAGCCTTTTCCTCTGTTAATATTACCTTTTCATTTTCAAATTTAGCATATACTTTTCCGTCTTCTTCTACTAATGAAGCATTTATGAAGTTCATCTGAGGACTTCCTATAAAGCCTGCAACAAACATGTTTGTAGGATATTCATATATATTCTGAGGTGTATCTACCTGCTGAATAACTCCATCCTTCATAACAACTATTCTTGATCCCATGGTCATGGCTTCTGTCTGGTCATGGGTTACATATATAAATGTAGTCTCCAGTCTCTTATGAAGCTTAGCTATTTCTGTTCTCATCTGAACTCTCAGCTTAGCATCAAGATTTGATAAAGGTTCGTCCATTAAGAATACCTTAGGCTCTCTGACTATTGCTCTTCCTAATGCAACTCTTTGTCTTTGTCCTCCTGATAATGCTTTTGGCTTTCTGTCTAATAAATGCTCTATGTCAAGAATTCTTGCAGCTTCCTTAACCTTTTTCTCTATTTCTGCCTTTGGAATCTTTCTTAACTTAAGTCCAAATGCCATGTTGTCAAAAACCGTCATATGCGGATAAAGTGCATAGTTCTGGAAAACCATTGCTATATCCCTATCCTTTGGAGCTACATCATTAACCAGTTTTTCTCCTATATATAATTCTCCCTTTGTTATTTCCTCAAGTCCTGCTATCATTCTAAGAGTTGTTGATTTACCGCAGCCTGAAGGTCCAACAAATACTATAAATTCTTTATCCTGAATATCAAGATTGAAATCCTTTACTGCTGTTACATTTCCAGTATAAACCTTATAAATATGCTTTAATGATAAATTTGACATAAAACTTTTCCTCCTTAATTATTATATTACAATTTTACAGCTAAGAAGGAATTTAATCTATTCTTAAAACAAACAAAAGTTATCTCCTCAATTTGTATGAAAGTACAAACCCTGATATATATTCTTATCTTTTAGTGTTTTATCAATGTTATTTAGTATCTCCCATTTCTTCAGGCTCCACATGGGACCTATCAAAAGCTCTCTTGGTGCATCTCCTGTCAGTCTGTGAATTACAATGTTTTCAGGAAGAATTCCTATAGAATCTGTTAAAACATCTATATACTCTTCTTCAGTTAAAAACCTGAAACCCCCTTTATTATATAAATTCACTAAGGGGGTATTTTTAAGAAGATGTAAAAGGTGAAACTTAATCCCCTGAATATCAAGACTACTTAAATACCTTACGGTATTCAGCATGTTTTTCTTGTTCTCCCCCGGCAGCCCGAAAATTATATGAACCACCACATCTATATTTCTTTTTCTTATTCTTTTTAATGCATCTTCAAATACAGATAAAGGATAACCTCTGTTAATCAGTTTTGCAGTTTCTTCATTTGAGGTTTGAAGCCCAAGTTCTATAAATGTATAAACCTTACTATTTATTTCTTCCAGAAGATCTAATGCCTCTCCACTTATGGAATCCGGCCTGGTTGCCACAGACAGAGCAACAACTCCTTCTTTTTCTATGGCCTGATAATACTTCTCTCTAAGAATATTAACCGGAGCATATGTGTTGGTATAAGCCTGAAAATAGGCTATATACTTTCCGC
>JAJBWD010000042.1:0-3797 GCA_032907345.1 Bacillota bacterium
AATAATTTAGGCATGTATTTCGTTTTTGCAGTTTTCCCCTTTCTTTTATTATTAATAAAGGAAAAAAATCGAAAAAATAAATTAATTTATTCTATGCTGACTCTTTTATCATTAGTTAATATAATATTTTCCTATTCAAGAAATGCACTTATAGGGTTTGCTGTTGGTATTACGGTACTTATTGCTGTATTTGGAATCAGATATTTATTTTTAACAATAATTCCTGCTTTATTTGTTTTTTTTATACCATCCTTGTCCAACAGAATTAAGGATATTTCAGATGTATCACAAAATTTATCCAGAATTAAGCTGTGGACATTGGCAGGACTCATTATTAAGGACCATCCAATTCTAGGCATAGGTAATGGAAATTTTGGAAAATATAAAAATGATTATCCTATTAATTTTGCTGAATATAATATAACAGAAGTTTATCATCCTCATAATGCTTTCTTAAAAGCATACTGTGAGCTTGGTCTAATAGGTCTGATATCCTTTACCGGAATGATTGTTTCTTCCTTTTTTGTTCTGCATAAATTCATAAAAAACCAGGGAAATAATTTTTACAACTGGTTTTATACCGGTGTATTTATATCATTATTTGCCATGGTATTCATGAATTTAATAGATAGTTTTTTCTCAGCTCCCAAAGTTATAGTATATTATTTTATTGTTATGGGAGTCTGTGAAGGAATTAGGATTCGACAGGGTAAAATCAGCCGCTGAAAATATTTCAGCGGTTTTTTCAAACTAATATCCTAGGGTTTTACAAAATAATGTTTTTTGTGATATAATAATATTAAGTTTAATTAAATATTATATTATAATTCGGGGTGGTTAAATGAGATTAAAAAAACTGGGATTTACTATTTTTTCTATAGTTTTATTTTTATCATTAATATTTTCATGCAGCATATATAAGATAAATGCAGAAGAAACAAGTAAACTTTATATAGATTATCCTAAAGCCAGTCAGGTTTATGATAATACTGACATCAGCATTTCGGGCTGGGCTCTTGATAAATCAGGTATAAACAGTGTGGAAATATATAAGGACGGTACAAAAATAGGAAGTGCACAGTACGGAATATATAGACCGGATGTAAATAAAGTCTTTCCGGGATATCCCAGCGAAAATAATTCCGGATATAAATTTATTTTATCCAGGAATAATGTGTCCGGCGGTACCCATACCATAAAGGTTAAAGCAATTAACAAAAGTGGTGGTTATTTGGAAAAATATGTCCAGATAACTATGAAAAAACCAGCTCAGAGAATATACATAGATAACCCTAAAGAAGGACAGACCATAACAGGGAAATCAATGAATGTCAGCGGCTGGGCTCAAAATCCATCAGGTGTAAAATCCCTTAATGTCTATGTAGATAATATTTTAAAGGGACAGGCAGACTATGGTGTATTAAGATATGACGTAAATAAGGCATATCCTGGATATCCCAGCGGCAATAACGCCGGATATTCCTATACCATGGATATAAGCAGTTTAACAGCAGGGAAGCATACAGTTAAGGCTGAAGCTTTAGGAAATGACGGCTCAATAATTTATTCTTATAAAAATATAAATATATTTAAATTGATGCCAAAACTTTATATAGATTACCCCAGGAATTACCAGGTATATGATAATAAAAATATAACTGTTTCAGGGTGGACAGTAAATCCTGAAGGAGTAAAAAGTGTTGAAGTTTTAGTAGATGGAAATTTATTGGGACAAGCTACTTATGGATTATCAAGAACAGATGTAAGCAGAGCATATCCGGGATATCCCAGCGGAAATAATCCGGGATATTCATATAATATTAATGTAAATACCATTGCTCCTGGAAATCATACCATAAAAGTAATTTCCAACGGCAATGACGGATCAAAATCAGAAGACACAAAATGGATAACAGTAAAGAAGCTTGCTCAAAGAGCTACAATAGATTATCCTAATATGAGCAAATATTATAATGACATTACAGTCAGCGGCTGGGCTTTAAATCAGTCTGGTGTTACAAAAATTGATGTTTTATTAGATGGAAATGTTATTGGACAGGCAGCTTATGGAATATCAAGAAGTGACGTAAACAAGGTTTATCCGGGATACCCCAGCGGTGATAACAGCGGTTTTAAATTTTTAATAGGCAAGGATTTGCTTATAAATGGAATCCATACAGTTGGAGTCAGGGTTTATGGACAGGATGGAACTTCCAATGTTGAATCAAAGAGTATTACTTATGAAAAATTAGACAATGAAATGAAAATTGAAACACCAAATGTTGGTTACACCTCTGATAATCAGGATGTTACAGTTAAGGGTTATGCTTTGATCCCCAGCGGAACAAAGAGGATTGATGTGATTTTAGATAATGTTAAAATAGGAGAGGCTTCCTTTGATCTTTTAAGAAGTGATGTAGCCATTCTATTCCCACAATATTCAAATGGAAAAAACAGCGGTTTCAGTTATACTGCAGACGTTGACAGCATAGCACCGGGCAGCCATGTGATAAATGTAAAAGTATACGGCATAGATGGAACGTCAATCGAAAAATCAACATCCTTTAATCTTACTAAACCTGTTCCAAGGATATACATTGATTATCCAAGAGAAGCTGATTCCTACTATATGGAGGACATAAAGGTAAGCGGCTGGGCTCTCAATGCATCAGGAGTAAAAACTGTAAATGTATATTTAAATAATAAACTTTTAGGGCAGGCAGCTGCCGGAATATACAGGTCTGATGTAGACAAGGCATATCCGGGCTACAAAGGCGGCTTAAACAGTGGTTATAGTTATTCCATAAGTAAAAGTCTGTTAAGTACAGGTAGCTATACTGTAAAGGTTGAAGAGATTGGTTATGACGGTACCAGCTTATCCTTGAGCAAAACTATAAGTGTTGATATGGATAAAGTATCAACCGTTATGGCTCTCTATGATTATCCCCTGGAGACTGAACTGCTTAGCCAGATAGGTGTATCACCTCAGACATGGGTATCAGGTATCGGCTGGCAGACTGCAGGCATTGATGATGTAAAGTATTATTTAGATCCTAATAATTTTAAAAATGATCCTACATACAAATACCAGTTCCTTGTTTTAAATTATACTCCAGGTATTACTGTTTCTGAAATAAATACTATTTTAAGCGGAAAAGGAGTATTAGATGGCTGCGGCTCAAATTTCCTTAATGCTTCCTATGCAAATAATGTATCAGTTGCTTATGCAGTATCTCATGCATTACTTGAAACTGGAAATGGAACATCTCCCTTAGCCACCGGTTATTTAGTTACAAAAGTTGATGGAGCAGCAGTTGAACCAAAAGTGGTTTATAATATGTTTGGTATTGGTGCCTATGATTACGATCCATTAAGATGTGGTACTGAGTATGCATATAAGAAGGGCTGGTTTACAAAGACAGCAGCTATTGAGGGCGGAATAAAATGGATTTCCAATGATTATATTAATAACAGTAACTATAAGCAGAATACTTTATATAAAATGAGATGGAATCCGGCAAGTCCGGCAAATCACCAGTATGCTACAGATATTAAATGGGCTAACAGTCAGACATATACAATTAAGAAATGTATGGATTTGTATCCAAATGCTAAATTAATATTTGAAATACCAAGTTATAATCAGCAGTAGTTTATTTACTGCCTCAGACTGCTGACATATCAGTTATGTCAGCAGTTTTTTGTGCAGTGAATACCAAATTTCATCTTTAAGGCTGTTATGTGATCTGAGATAAAATCTTATTTATTCAATTATAAAGGCAGTTTAACTTGCAATA
>JAJBWD010000043.1:0-11280 GCA_032907345.1 Bacillota bacterium
AGCACCGGCAACTGCAGAACCTGCCATTAATGAAGGTATAACCCTAAGCGGATCTGATGCTGCAAATGGTATTGCACCTTCAGTTACAAAGGATAAACCAAGTGCCCAGTTAGCTTTTCCGGCTTCTTTTTCCTCTTGTGTGTATTTATTCTTAGTTAATATTGTGGAAAGTGCTATTCCAAGAGGAGGAGTCATACCGGCTACCATAACAGCAGCCATTATAGCTGATGGTTTTCCGCTTGCTACTGTAGCAGTTGCAAATGTATATGCTGCTTTATTAACAGGACCACCCATATCAAATGCCATCATGCAGCCCAGAATAATTCCAAGCAAAGCAGCGTTGGTGCCGCTTAAGGAAGTCAGCCAGGCAGATAGGGAAGTATTAAATGCTGCCATTGGTTTACCAACAACATAAAACATAAAGAGACCCATAACAGCAACAGAAATAACCGGGATAACCAGCACAGGCATTAATCCCTGTAATGATTTTGGAAGTTTAATATATTTCTTAATTGCAAGTACTAAATAACCAGCTGCAAAACCTGCAACCATCGCACCTAAAAATCCTGATCCGTTATTTGATGCAATATATCCGCCAACCATACCGGGAAGTATACCAGGTCTGTCTGCTATTGAATAGGCTATATAAGCACCTAAGATTGGAATCATTAAAGCAAATGCTGCTTTACCTGTAGTAAATATTGTTTCACCTAAAGTTCCGGGAGTTTTGAAAACGTAAATACCTCCAATTGCAAAACCTATGGCGATTAAAATTCCGCCTGCAACAACGAAAGGAATCATGAATGATACACCAGTCATAAGATGTTTATAAACACCGGTTCTGGATTCTTTCTTCTCAGCTTTTATTTCGTCTACCTTATCAGTTAAGTTCTTTGCCGGTTTAGCATTAAGAGCTCTTTCGATTAAAGCTTTCGGGTCCTTAATGGCATCTTTTACAGGGACTTCAACAAGAGGTAAACCTTTAAATCTTGCTTTGTCCACATTTGTATCTGCGGCAATTATAACTGCTTTTGCCTCTTTTATATCTTTTTCTGTGATAACATTTTCAGCTCCTACAGATCCCTGGGTTTCAACTTTAATTTCGTGGCCTAATTCTTTAGCTGCCATCTGTAGTGCTTCAGCAGCCATATAAGTATGAGCTATTCCGGTAGGGCAGGATGTAACTGCTAAAATTTTCATGTATAAAACCTCCTTAATAATATAAATATATTTAAGGGCTTCAGTCTAAAATAAAAACTTTAAAGTTTATTTAAAATTATGATTTCTATATGATGCCTTTTATTACAAACTGTTAACCCTTTGTAAACTGAATTTTATTCAAAAGCTTTTATAAAGTCCTCAAAATTCTGTGCCTTGTTTAATTGTTCTCTTACTTCCGGATGCATTAGTTTTCTGGAAATTTCGCTTAATGCTCTTAAATGTATATCATTTGAATTTTCGGGCACTGCTATGAGAAAAAACAAATAAGCCGGTTTATCGTCAACTGATTCATAATCTATTCCGCTGCTGCTTTTTCCAAAAGCTATTGAAGCTTCTTTTACAACAGAACTCTTACCATGGGGAATAGCTATGCCCATTCCTATACCAGTGGAGAATTCTTCTTCTCTTTTAAGTACAGCTTTTTTAAATACATCTCTGTCTGAAACCTTTCCGTCAGCAGCTAACATTTCTATAAGCTCATCTATAACGTCTTCTTTAGAAGCTGCCTTTAAGCTGAGATTAATTCTTTCTTTTGAGAACATATTTTTTAAATCCATTTTATTCCTCCCTAATATTAATAGTTACTTTTTCTAATAATTTCTTTACTTCTTTTAAAGTACAGGCTTCACTTCCTTCTACCTGTACTGAAGCTGCCCCGCAGGCATTAGCAAACTTCAAAGTGTTTTCATCATCGTAATTATTAATTAAGCTGTAAGCTAATGCAGCTACCATGGAATCACCTGCTCCAACCGTGCTTCTGACAGGAACTTTTAAACCAGGAGTTTTGTAAACTTTATCTCTTGTTACATACATTGCTCCTTTATCTCCTAAAGAAACTAATATTTTATCTATGCCTGATTCAATAAATTTTCTTGATGCCTTTATTATTGAAGTTTCAGATTCATCTTCTAAATCAACAAGCTTTTTCAGCTCATCAATATTAGGCTTTATGATATTTGGCCGTCCCTGTATACCGCATCTTAAAAGTTCACCATCAGCATCTAATATTGTTATTGCGCCTTTTTCCTTGGCTATATTAATTAAGCTCCTGTATATATCAGCAGGTACAGAGGGGCTTACTCCGCCGGATAAAACAACTATGTCTCCCTTGCTGCATAATTCTTCAAAAGCCTTAAAAAATTCATCTATTTCCTTTGCACTTATGTCAGGACCTGATTCATTTACATCCGTATAAACTTTATTTATTTCATCAACGATTTTAATGTTGGTTCTTGTGTTTTCATCTATACTGATAAACTTCGTGTCTATCTCTCTTATCTTAAGCTCTTTCTCGAAGTATTCTTCCAGCATACCGCCTAAAAACCCTGTGGCAATTGATGCTATCCCTAAGTTTTTTAATACCTTGGAAACATTTATTCCCTTTCCGCCGATATCCTGCCTGATATTAGATACCCTGTTTACTGTACCCAATGTAAAATCATTTATGGTAAAAGTTTTATCTAATGCCGGATTTAATGTTATAGTAATTACCATACATCCTCCTATATTTCCGTTACAATTTTTACTCCTGCTTCTTCAAAATCCTTAGCAATATCTGAATCTAAATCACTGCTTGTAATGATTGCTGTAACGGCTCTGATAGGACAGATCACAGAAAAACTTACCTGGTTGAATTTGGAGCTGTCAGCAACAATAATAACCTTATTGGCAACATTCATCATAGCTTTTTTAGTTTGAGCTTCAGAAAAATTTGGTGTTGTTATACCTTCTTCAACGGAAATCCCATTTGAGCCAATAAAAGCCTTATCTACCCTGAAATTTTTTAATATGCTTTCTGTTATATTTCCTACCATTGCTCTGGTGGTAACCCTTAAAGTACCGCCTGTAACTATAAGCTCAATATCATTTCTGCCGGAAAGTTCCGAAGCAATATCTATGGAGTTGGTTATAACGGTAATATTTTTAGCTTTCAGGTGCCTTGCAATCTCCAGAGTAGTTGTACCTGAGTCAAGTATGATTGTGTCCTCATCTTCAATCATTGAAGCAGCTATGATTCCTATAAGTACTTTTTCATCCTGCTTTTCGTCTTCCTTTTCTTTAAAGGTAGGTTCGAAATTAGTCTTTTTAATACTAACTGCCCCGCCGTGGGTTCTTGTTAAGAGACCTCGTTCTTCCATATCCTGAAGATCTCTTCTTATAGTAGATTCTGATACATTATAAATATTTGATAATTCATTAACTTTTATACTGCTTTTAGTTTTTAGAACTTCAGCAATTTTTGCTTGCCTTTCTTCTGCAAACATAAACGTTCACTCTCACTTTTGACTGTATTTAAGCGTTTGTGCTTATTACTGATTGTATATGCTTATAATAAACCTTTTTAAATCAACAGTCAATACGTTTACATTATATTTTTGTAACAATTTTACTCAAATATGATTGAAATAATTTCAAACGCTCATATATGATCATAATTCAAAATAAAAACCTGGTTTATTATTTTTATCAGACATATTTAGTATGGTACTAATGACCTTGAATTATTCATCACTTGCTTTTACAGGATCTTAAAACATAGGCGTTTCCATATCTCTGCAAATAGCTTGTATAATAGTAATATGTTACTACATTTAGTAAATTTAAGGATTTAATATATAAAGAGCCATACATAAGCCTGAAACTTGATTCAGGTGGCATTTCAGCTATTATTGTGTTAGCTGTAATTTGAATTAGAGAGTATACTATATCAAAAGGATGATTGGAGGTAGTTATTATGGGTGATAAAAATTCTAAAAATAAAGCAAAGATGAAAAAGGAAGCCGAAAAAAAAGCTGCCCATTCAATTTCTTCTTTAACTGAACCAGAAACCAAGACCAAAAAAACATATTAGAATTATGGAATTGTGATGAAAATTTTTCATTACATAAAACTTAATATTTCAGCTCAAGAGCTGGATTATTTCAATCAGGATTAAGCATCTGCTGAATAAGGCAGGTGCTTTTTCGTTAAGGTTATAAAGACAGGGGAGAGATCTTATACAGGAAGGCAGGCTTTATAATTTTGGAAAATTAGGAATCATAGTTCCTTATTCAGAGGCATTTTTTTTAAATACTCAATAAAGTATTTAGTACAGGCAGGAATATAAGACTCAGGATTATAAACAAGTTCTATTTTTGAATCAATATGGCATTTATCTATTTTTCTGCACTCTACATCAGGATTTCTAATAAGTTTAGCAGCAGATGCGGGAACAATACTTATGCCAAGTCCTTCATCGGCAAAATGCACCGTGGTTCTGGCATCATCATTTACGCAAAAACATTTAATTTGGAGACTTTCATCTTCAAACAGTTTGTGAATTATTTGTTCCCATCTTCGGTATAGAATAAGAGGCTTCTGTGAAAGCTCATCAAGGGTGGTGATTTCCTTATTACTAAATAAATTTTTATGTCCCACAGCAATAACTGAATCACCGGATAAGAATTCGCAGGTAAACCCGCTTGCTGCAAAGGGTGTTCTTACAACAGCCGCATGGATAATGTTTTTGCGGAGTTTTTCAAGAAGCTGATATGTATCAGATTCGTAAATTTCAAACTTTACATTGGAATTTTCCTTAACATATCCTTTAATCCATTTCGAAGCCAAAGTTGACACAACTGATGAAACAATTCCTATTCGGATAATTCCTCCGTACTTATCTGCATAATTTTGAATCTCATCCTTTGCAGCACGGCTAAGTTCAAGCAAATTTACCCCATGATCATAAAGCATCCTTCCTGCATCGGTAAGCTGAATTTGTCTGGCACCTCTCTCAAACAGCAGGCAGCCTAATTCTTCCTCCAAAATTTTGATTTGTGTGCTGAGGGGAGGCTGGGACATATGAAGTTTTTTTGCGGCGGCGGTTATATTTCCTTCATCCACCACAGTTACGAAATACTGTAATTGTTTTAAGTCCATAAATTTCTCCTATACGATAATCATATCGTTCCTATATAAAATAAATATTTTTAATATACTTAGCTTTATGATATTATAATTTGGTAGAAATTCCAATAGGTTAAATAAACTTTTATGGAGGAAACCGTGAAAAAATTATTGATTTACTTTAAAAACTATATAAAAGAAAGCATATTAGGGCCTTTTTTTAAGCTTCTGGAAGCTTCTTTTGAATTATTTGTACCAATTGTTGTTGCAAAGATTATTGACAATGGGATTGCAAATGGGGATAAGGTATACATCATGAAAATGTGCCTTTTGCTTATAACTCTAGGCATTATGGGCCTGTGCTTTTCCATTACAGCCCAGTATTTTGCAGCAAAGGCTTCCGTAGGTTTTGTAAAGGAACTGAAGCATGCTTTATTCTCTCATATTCAGGGATTATCTTTCTCTGAAATAGATACTCTGGGAACCTCAACCATGGTTACACGAATGACCAGTGATATGAATCAGGTTCAGTCCGGCATCAATCTGACGCTGAGGCTTTTGCTGCGTTCTCCCTTTGTGGTATTCGGTGCCATGATTATGGCATTCACCATCGATGCAAAAGCAGCGCTTATTTTCGTTGTGGCCATACCTGTACTGTCAGCAGTAGTGTTTGGTATTATGCTTATCTGCATCCCTCTGTATAAAAAGGTTCAGGCAAGACTGGATAAGGTTCTTGGCATTACACGTGAAAACTTAGCGGGTTCTCGTGTTATCCGTGCATTTTGCAAGGAAGAGGTGGAAATATCTGAGTTTGAAAAGCGCAATGAAGAACTAACTGTTCTTCAGAAATATGTGGGCGGAATTTCTGTTCTCATGAGTCCTGTAACATTTGTAATTATCAACCTGGCAATCATATCATTAATCTGGACAGGTGCCATCCGTGTACAGGCAGGTCTCATAACACAAGGGGCTGTAGTAGCTCTCTATAACTATATGTCTCAAATCCTTGTGGAGCTGATTAAGCTTGCCAGCCTGATTATAAGTATTACAAAATCCGTAGCCTGCGGAAACAGGATAAGCAGCATTTTTGATATTCATTCCAGTCTGGTACTGAAAGAAATAACACCTGAAGCTTGCAGCAGCCCAAATGTAGTTGAATTCCATCATGTTAACCTATGCTATAAAAATGCGGGAGAGGATTCTTTAACAGATATAGACTTCGCTGTAAAAAAGGGTGAAACCATCGGCATTATAGGGGGTACGGGTTCAGGTAAATCCTCACTTGTAAATATGATTCCCCGTTTCTATGATGCTTCCAGTGGAAGTGTTCTTGTAGATGGAATGAATGTTAAGGATTATAAAATAGAAGCTCTTCGTGATAAGATTGGTGTAGTTTTGCAAAAGGCTGTTTTTTTTAAAGGAACAATTAAGGAAAATATACTCTGGGGCAAAAAAGACGCTGAAGATAATGAAATATATGAAGCACTGGAAGTTTCCCAGGCAAAAGAAATTGTGGAAGGAAAAGAAGGCGGTCTTGATTATGTAATTGAGCAGGGCAGCAAGAATCTTTCGGGAGGTCAGCTTCAGAGACTTACAATTGCGAGGGCACTGGTAAAAAAGCCGGAGATTTTAATCCTGGATGACAGCTCTTCCGCTCTTGATTTTGCAACAGATGCAAATCTCAGGCAGTCTCTCAGAAAAATGAAATATAAGCCTACAGTTTTTATCGTTTCTCAGCGTGCTGCATCCATTCAGTTTACAGATAGAATTATTGTGCTGGATGATGGAAAAATTGCCGGAATTGGAAAGCATGAAGACCTGCTGAGTACCTGCAGCGTATACAGCGAAATCTATCATTCCCAGTTCAAGAAGGAGGGTGAATAATATGAAATCAAATAATAAAATAAATAGAAAAGGAACACTTAAAAAGGTGTTTCATTTAATAGAAAAATATAAATTTTTATTATTTCTTTCCATTCTGCTGGCTGCCATTACCGTTGTACTCACGTTATATGTGCCGATTTTAATCGGAGATGCTATTGATTTTATTGTAGGACGCGGTCAGGTGGATTTTAATTCGATTTCTAAACTGCTTAGGAAAACCGGTATTATTGTAGGTACTGCTGCAATACTTCAATGGGTAATGAATACAATAAACAATAAAATTACTTATAATGTGATTCGGGATGTAAGAGATGCTGCATTTAAAAAAATTGAAATTCTTCCCCTTAAATATATTGATGCTCATTCTTATGGTGAAATTGTAAGCCGTGTTATTGCAGATGTGGATCAGTTTGCTGACGGACTTCTAATGGGCTTTACCCAGCTGTTTACAGGTATTATGAGCATTCTTGTAACACTGGTTTTCATGCTGTCAATAAATGCAGGTATAACTTTCCTGGTTATTCTTCTTACCCCGCTTTCACTTTTTGCTGCAAAATTTATTGCAAAACACACATATAAAATGTTTAAGCTTCAGTCTGAAACCCGTGGTGAACAGACTGCTTTAATAGATGAAATGATAAATAATCAGAAAGTTGTCCAGGCATTTAATCATGAAGATGAGTCCCTTGAAAAATTTGACGAAATAAATGAGAGGCTTACTAAGTATTCTCTTCGTGCTGTTTTCTTCTCCTCCATTACAAATCCTGCTACCCGGTTTGTCAACAGCATTGTATATGCAGGAGTAGGTCTTACGGGTGCACTTTCTGCAGTTAGCGGGACAATTACTGTAGGCGGCCTGTCCTGTTTTTTAAGTTATGCAAATCAATATACTAAACCTTTCAATGATATTTCCGGAGTTATTACTGAACTTCAGAATGCTCTTGCATGTGCTGCCAGAATATTTGAACTGATTGAAGAAGAGCCCCAGATTCCTGACACTCAAAATGCAAAAATCCTGGAGAATGTTGAAGGCAACGTTTCTCTGGAAAATGTGAACTTCTCTTATGTACCTGACCGAAGGCTGATTCATGATTTTAATCTTAAGGTAAAACCAGGTCAGCGTGTAGCTATTGTAGGACCCACCGGCTGCGGCAAAACAACACTGATAAACCTTTTGATGCGTTTCTACGATGTAAACAGCGGCAGTATCAAAGTAGAAGGAAATGATATCCGGGGTGTTACAAGAAAAAGCCTTCGCTTAAGTTTTGGCATGGTGCTTCAGGATACATGGCTGAAAGCTGGTACAATCCGTGAAAACATCATGATGGGAAAACCGGAAGCCACTGAAGAAGAAATGATTTCAGCTGCCAAAGCAGCTCATTCCCACAGCTTTATTAAAAGGCTGCCAAAGGGTTATGATACTTTTATAAATGAGGATGGAGGAAGCCTGTCCCAGGGCCAGAAACAGCTGCTGTGCATTACCCGTGTTATGCTGCGAAATCCTTCTATGCTGATACTTGATGAAGCCACCTCTTCTATTGATACCCGTACTGAAATCAAGATTCAGGAAGCGTTTGCCCGTTTGATGCAGGGCAGAACAAGTTTTATAGTAGCTCACCGCTTATCAACTATCCGGGAAGCTGATATTATTCTTGTGATGAAGGACGGCAATATTATTGAGCAGGGTAAACATGATGAACTGCTTAAACTAAACGGCTTCTATGCTGATCTTTATAACAGCCAGTTTGCAATGTAACCCCAGGAGTGTAAAATTTTCCATATTGTTTTTGAAACTATGGCTGAGAAATAGTTTAATAAATCAAGAGCTTCAGATTATTGGTATATAGAAATCTGAAGCTTTTTCTTTGGCTGTTTTTAAAAATCATATGAATTAAAAAAAATTAAATGATGAATATGGCAAATGGTTGTATACTTTGTACTTATAATCATGAAAGTTATATTCAATTTGCAAATAATTTGTCATTATAATAAAAACGTATAAAAAAGGGATAAAAAACTATTAGAATTTATAAAAATGGCAAAACTAAAGATGATAATGTATTTCAATAGACTGAAGGTTTATTAAGAACATGAATTTACTAAAGGAGAAATGAATGAGTACACAAAATTATTTAACATCTGCAGAAATTGCTGAAGTGACTATACAAACAGGTATCAAGAAGACAAAGATATCTATTCTTAACATGATTATACTGGGTATATTGGCAGGGGTGTTTATCGCCTTTGCAGCAGAGGGTTCAAATATGGCAGCCTTCAATCTCTTTGCAAAGCCGGAAACTTATGGACTTGGAAAAGTCCTTGCAGGTGCTGTTTTTGGAACAGGACTTATGCTGGTTTTAATTGCGGGAGGAGAGCTTTTTACAAGTAATACAATGATACTTGCAGGTGTATTAGACAAAAAAGTGAGTATAATAGCAATGCTTAAAAACTGGTTTTTTGTTTACACAGGAAACTTCCTAGGTTCAATATTTATAGCATATATGATGAATGAATCCGGACTTTTCTTAAGCGGGGCTAATATGCTGGGTGCAGTAACAATAAAGATTGCAGCTTATAAAGTCAGCCTCACATTTATCCAGGCATTTTTCCTGGGCATCATGTGTAACTGGCTCGTGTGTTTATCCGTATGGATGGCTTATGGAGCGAAAGATTTGGCAGGTAAGATATTGGCTGTCTTTTTCCCCATATGGCTTTTTATTACATCAGGATTTGAACACAGCATAGCAAATATGTATTATATACCTGCAGGTATTATAGCGAAAAGCAATAAGTCATTAACTGATGCAGCGGTTGTGCTGGGCGTAACACCATTAAAGCTGAGCCATTTAAACTGGGAGACGTTTTTTACTAAAAATCTGATTCCTGTAACACTTGGGAATATAGTTGGCGGCGGGATTTTTGTTGCTGCTGTTTACTGGTTTGTATATATTAAGAGAAAATAATTGATCCGGACCAGGGAATAACCGGTGTATATGATAAATTTTCTATAATTAGGTCCTATGGCAGGTCACATCAGTTATAGAAATATGATTCTCGTATTTGTAAAATGGACAGGTTCACTCATAGGTTATTATTAATTCATAGTTTAGAATATAGTACAAAAATCTTAAATTATTCCAGAATCTCCTTGACAAACTAACATTAGTTAGTTACAATAAAACTAACAAGTGTTAGCAAGGAGGCTCTTTTATGAAATTATATTTTGGTAATTTATCTTCAATCGCTTCAACAATTCTTATAATTGGTGTTTTAATGTATATAGGTACAACTATTTCAAAAATAAATGAAATAACTACCTGGGGAAAAAGAATTGCTGTACTTGCTTTGTGGGGATTATTAATCTGCATTTTTGCTGCAGCACGTGACGGATACATTCTTTCTGTACAGGCAGCGATGAATTCCAGTATAACACCGGGATTGTTCACTGCTTACAGTACCCAGTCCAGATTAGCCAGCATGGGGGGAGCTGTAATTGCTATTTCCAGCATTTCTTCAATTTTTATAAAAAAGCAGCCATATCGGAAAGCAATGTTTTTTGTCTTATCCGGTATGATAATTTTTAAAACTCTTTTAATTGAAATATCAAGAATAATTTTATAAGGCGGTTGATAAAATGGAAATAACAATTATACATGGACAGGCACATAAAGGCAGCACCTATCATATTTCATCTATGATAAAAGAAAGGCTGGCAGATAAGGACACCATTGTTAATGAATATTTTATGCCTAAAGATGGTCCTGACTATTGCGTTGGCTGCTTTTCCTGTATTATAAAGTGTGAAGAATATTCCTGTCCCCAGGCGGATAAAGTCCAGAAAATTTTAGCATCAATGCTAAGAAGCAAGATCCTCATTATCGATTCCCCTAATTACTGTTTTGAAATGACGGGGCAGCTTAAGTCCCTCTTTGACCATTATGCTTATATATGGATGCCCCACAGGCCAAGAAAGGAAATGTTCTCTAAAATTGGCATTGTAATTTCAACTGCTGCAGGCGGGGGAGCAAAAAATGTGACAAAATCAATAGCCAGACAGCTGTTTTATTGGGGCGTACCAAAAATTTATTCCATGCATTTTAATGTTAACGCATCCTGCTTTGAAGATGTTCCTGAGAAAATAAAAAAGAAGATATCAAATAAAGCAGATAAAGTATCCAAAGATGTGAAAGGTCAGGCAGGTATTGTAAAGCCTGATTTCAAAACAAAGCTGATATTTAATATTATGAGAAAAATTCAGAGCTCAAATAACTGGAATAAAAAAGAAAGAGC
>JAJBWD010000044.1:0-3592 GCA_032907345.1 Bacillota bacterium
ACATAAAAAACTCCTCTCTCATGCAGGCAGAACACTACCTATATAATACAGGAATTCTATGCAAGACTAAACTCCACTTTAGTATATGGTAAGTGGAATTTAAAATTTCAATTTAGTCAAACAATTCAAATTGTTTAAATAAATTGACAAAAAAAATTCCTTAATATATAATATTGTAAAGTAAAATGCTATGAAAAGGAAAAGTAACTTAAGGGAAGCTT
Source organism: Bacillota bacterium (assembly GCA_032907345.1). Lineage (GTDB taxonomy): Bacteria > Bacillota > Clostridia > Clostridiales > Clostridiaceae > JAJBWD01. The sequence continues at coordinate 222 of JAJBWD010000044.1, forward strand.
ACAGCGAGCAGGGACTGATGAAAGCCTGCAGATGAACTTATGTGAAAATCACCTTTGAGCAGTCAGCTGAAATAACAGTAAGCAAAATCGTATTCCTGCGTTAAAGGAAAGAGTATGTTTGTACTTTAAAGGTGGTATTGTAGCTTTGTCCTTTTTGGGCAGAGCTTTTTATTTTAGAAAATTGCAGAATTTAGAAGTAAAGGGGAGCACAGCTATGTACAAAAAAATTGATTCCTCTAAAAGCTTTGTAGATATGGAAAAAGATGTCTATAAGCTATGGGAGGAAAAAGATATCATCAAGGAGAGTTTAGATTCTAATCAGGATGGAGAGTATTTTACATTCTATGACGGACCTCCTACAGCAAATGGAAAGCCTCACGTAGGACATATAATAACCAGGGTTATGAAGGATCTTATCCCCAGGTATAAGGTAATGAAGGGCTACAGAGTACTCCGAAAGGCAGGATGGGATACTCACGGACTACCCGTAGAGCTGGAGGTTGAGAAATCTCTTGGAATCTCAGGGAAGCCTCAGATAGAAGAATACGGTGTAGAGGATTTCGTTAAAAAGTGTAAAGAGAGCGTATTTACCTATGCAAGCCAGTGGAAAGAAATGTCAGAAAAAGTTGGATTTTGGGTTGATATGGATAACCCTTATGTAACATATCATAATGATTACATTGAGTCTGTTTGGTGGGCTCTGAAACAGATGTGGGATAAAAAGCTTTTATATAAAGGACACAAAATAGTTCCATACTGCCCAAGATGCGGAACTGCTTTATCTTCCCATGAAGTAGCACAGGGGTATAAAAATGTTAAGGAAACCTCAGTTTACGTTAAGTTTAAGCTTAAAAATGAAGATAAATATATTTTAGTATGGACCACAACCCCATGGACTCTTCCAAGCAACGCAGCCTTAGCAGTTAACAAAAAATATGACTATGTGGAAGTAGTCCAAAATGGAGAGCATTATATACTGGCAAAATCATTATTAAATAAGCTGGTAGGGGAATATGAATTAGTATCTGAATTTAAAGGAGAAGCCCTTTTAGGAAAAGAATATGAGCAGATGTTCAAATTCTTCACACCAAAGGAAAAGGCTTTCTTCGTAATACATGGCGACTTCGTTACATTAACTGATGGTACAGGAATAGTTCATATAGCACCTGCCTATGGTGAAGACGATAATATTGTAGGAAAGAAAAATAACCTTCCCCTCATAAACCTGGTAGATACTCAGGGTAACTTCATTGACTGTGTAACTCCATGGAAGGGAGAGTTTGTTAAAAAGGCTGATCCTAAAATTGTTAAGTACCTTTCTGATAATAATATATTATATAAGGATGAAAAGTTTGCCCATGATTATCCTCACTGCTGGAGATGCGACACACCGCTTCTGTACTACCCAAGAGAGAGCTGGTTTGTAGCCATGTCCACTCTTAGAGATGATCTTTTGGCAAATAATAATTCAATTAACTGGTATCCGGATAATATAAGAACAGGCAGATTCGGGAACTTCCTGGAAAATGTTATTGACTGGGGTATATCAAGAGAAAGATACTGGGGTACACCTCTTCCAATATGGGAATGTGAATGCGGCCACAAAGAGTGCATAGGAAGCATAGAAGAGCTCAAGGAAAAAGGAATAAACGTAAAGGATGGAATTGAGCTTCATAAGCCATATATAGATGAAGTAAAACTAAGATGCCCAAAATGCGGCAAAGAGATGAAGAGGGCATCAGAAGTTATTGACTGCTGGTTTGACTCAGGCTCCATGCCATTTGCTCAGCACCACTATCCTTTTGAAAATAAAGAATTATTTGAAAAGAATTTCCCGGCTCAGTTTATATCAGAGGCAGTTGACCAGACGAGAGGATGGTTCTATACCCTTCTTGCAATATCAACAGCAATATTTGGTAAGTCCTCTTACCAAAACTGTGTGGTTTTAGGCCACGTACTTGATAAGAATGGTCTTAAGATGAGTAAGCACAAGGGAAATGTAGTTGATCCATTTGAAATATTAGAAAATGTAGGAGCAGATGCTACAAGGTGGTACTTCTATACATCCTCAGCACCCTGGCTTCCATCAAGATTCTATGAGGATGCAGTAAAGGAAACACAGAGAAAGTTCTTAGGAACACTTTGGAATGTATATTCCTTCTACGTTTTATATGCAGAGCTGGATAAGTTTAATCCACTGGAGTACAAAAATTTTGAAAGCAAAAACATAATGGATAAATGGATACTTTCTAAATTAAATTCATTAATCAAAGAAGTATCTGAGGATTTGGATACTTACAAGATAACACAGTCTGCAACAGCTATAGAAGATTTTACAGATGAATTATCTAACTGGTACGTAAGAAGAAACAGAAGCAGATTCTGGACAGAGGATCTGACAGATGATAAGATAGGTGCCTATACAACTCTATACAAGGTATTAACAACACTTGTAAAGGTAGCTGCTCCATATGTTCCCTTTATGACAGAGGAAATATATCAAAACTTAGTTGTAACACTTGACAGCGACGCAGAGAGAAGTGTTCACCTGTGCAAGTGGCCGGAATATAAGGAAGATATTATATATAAGGATCTGGAAACAGAAATGGAATTGGCTTACGACATAGTAAAGCTTGGGAGAAGCGCAAGAAATGCAGCAAACATTAAAAACAGGCAGCCACTGTCTGAACTTCTTCTGTCAACAAAATCTCTTCCTGAATATTATGGAGACATAATAAAGGATGAGCTGAACATTAAAGAAGCTGTATTTGGAGCTGATTTATCAAAATATGTTCTTTTTGACATAAAGCCAAACCTACCTGTACTTGGAAAGACATACGGCAGGCTAATCCCTCAGATAAGAAAGGGAATATCCTCAATAAATCAAATGGAACTTGCTCAGAAGATAAAAAGAGGAGAAGATGTTGTCCTGGAAATTGGAGAGGAGAAGATAACACTAAATCAGGAAAATGTTTTAGTAACCATGCAGGGATTAGATGGTTTTGCATTTGCCGGTGAAGGAACTTTAGGAGTGGTTTTGGATACAAGTCTCACACCTGAGCTGATTGAAGAGGGAGACCTGAGAGAGATATTATCTAAAGTCCAGAACATGAGAAAGGAATCAGGTTTTGAGGTTGCAGATAAAATAAATCTATTTGTCAGCGGTTCTGAGGATTTGATTTCAGTTATTAAAAAGTATCAGGATAAAATAAAGAAAGAAACTCTAAGCATAGATATTGCATTCGGAGAAGATAAAGATTATACTGATTGTAATATAAATGGAAAGAATTTAATGATTTCAGTTGAAAGAGTATAAAAAAATCGCTGAGTAATACTCAGCGATTTTTACATTTCATTTTATTTTTTATATA
>JAJBWD010000045.1:0-2568 GCA_032907345.1 Bacillota bacterium
ATTATACATTTTATTCAAGCATAAAAGAATGTCTACATGGTTAATATAATTTTGTAGTAAAAGATTAAAAATGGAGGTTATATTATGGCTAAAGCTGGTATGAGAAGACCGGATCCAAGTGATCCACATGGTACTGAGAGCAATAAAAAGACAAAGTTTCCCAAAAATAATGGTTCACCTGTTGGAGAAATCCAGGGCAAGGCAAAAACAGGCAATAAAAAAGCTGATCCAATAGAGGAGTGATTCATATGGCAAAAGACAGCCAAATAGACAAGAAAGAAGTAAGGGAACAAAAGGCAAAAGGTCAGACACCACTAACCCGTGAAGGGCAAAACTTTAATCGTAATGCAAAGAAACATTCTATAAAAAACAATCACTTTTAATAAAAATGAGATTCTAGTTTAAACCTCTAGAATCTCTCATTTTTATTATATAATATACAAGTTTTGATATGACGTGAACAATCCACAAAAATGGGATTCCAATCATAGTGTCATAGGAAGGATAATGCCAAATATCTTATATCAAATATTCTACTCATAAAGCCATGGGTAATCATTGAAATAACTACAGCTATTTTCAAAAGTATACTTTCAGAAACCCAATCCTTGTAAAATATCAAAAAGATAGTAGGTGTAGATATAAGATAGTGCATATGTACAAACCTGTCATACATTTTATTATAATTATTGGATAGATTTGAAAGACCCCCATAATACAATGACAATTTTCCAAAATCTCCATTGTCATACTTCCCTATAGCTGGATTAATAAACAATGAATTTACAAGTATAATTATTATTGGTACTAAAATCAATATTTCAATTATGTGTGTTTTAAACTGCATTTACTGGAGTTCCATTTAAAAATTTCTTTAAATTGTCCACTGCTATATCCATCAGTCTCTGTCTTGATTCCTTTGCAGCCCATGCAATGTGGGGCGTAATTATACAATTTTTCGCTTTGAGAAGTGGATTGTTAGCCTCTATAGGTTCTTTTGAAACCACATCAACTGCTGCTGCATGTACTTTTCCACTATTAAGTGCCTCAGCTAAATCCTCCTCTACTATTAAAGGACCTCTGGAAGTATTTATTATTATGACACCATCCTTCATCTTGGATATCGCAGCTTTATTTATCATTCCCCTTGTACTGTCAAACAATGGACAATGAAGGCTTACAACATCTGATTTTTTCAACAGATCATCCAATTCCGCATATTTCACGGTATTATTTTCAAGAGTCCTGTCTCTATGCCTGCTGTATGCAAGTACATTCATATCCAGTGCCTGAGCTATTTTTGAGGTTGCCTGACCTATTCTTCCATATCCTATAATTCCAAAAGTTTTCCCCTTAAGTTCTGTAAGTGGATATTTCCAGTAGCAGAAGTCCTTATTATTTGTCCAACCACCCTTTCTTACATCTTCACTGTGAATCCATACATGATTGCATATCTCTAGCAATAGGGCGATTGTCATTTGGGCTACTGCAGCAGTACCATATGTAGGAATATTTGTTACTACTATATTCCTCTTCCGGGTTTCTTCAATATCCACTACATTATACCCTGTAGCAAACACTCCAATATACTTTAGATTTGGCATACTGGCAAGTGTATGTTTTGATATGGGAAATTTATTTATTAAAATTATTTCAGCATCCCCTGCTCTTTCTTTAATAAGATCCGGACAATCTTCAGGAGTCCTGTCATAAACTTTTATATCCCCAAATGACTTGAATCCATCCCATGTCAAGTCTCCTGGATTTAATGTATATCCATCTAACACAACGATCTTCATAAGAACCCTCCTAATTTTTTCTTGTGAATCATTATAGCACAATTTTGTAATAAAGTTTTTAATTATACAAAAGGCTTTCAAAAACAATTTATTTTTGAAAGCCTGCTAAATTTTACTTTTCTATTATCCTCAACCTCACAATTTCATCATGAACTATTTCAAACAAAAGCCCTGCTGCAAACCATACTGGAATGTAATCTAATCTTATAATTCCATCTATAGAATAACGGCAGTTTCCATAATCCCACGGACAAACTCCAATGAACTTCTTTATTATATTGCCGGTAATATATTCTATTAGAAAGAAAATAACTGTATAAACACCTCCTCTAAGGACAATCGGCCAATGTCTAATCTTATTATGTACAGGCTCTAATAAAACAGCCATGCCATATATGGGAAACATCCATATATAAGTAAATGCAGTAAGCTTTAAGTTTCCATTTAATAATGATCCAAATCCAGTCCACACTATTTCAGTGCACCATCCTAATAAGCCATAAATTACAAATCTTATCTTCATAAAAATATCTTTTACATATAACGAATTTATATTCAGGTAAAATATTCATAAAAGTGAATTTATTTCCTAAATTTAATATAATATTTATCATTGTTTTGGTAAACATATAATTGTACAAATAAGGAGGTGATATTTTATGACACAACAGACAATTACTCCACGTGAAGCATTGGAAATTCATGAATTACTTTCTGCTAAAAATCTTTGCATGACTAAGGCAGTAAATTCAATCTCTCAAGTTACCGA
>JAJBWD010000046.1:0-3089 GCA_032907345.1 Bacillota bacterium
CTGGAGTCACTGGGAACAACTGAAAGAAATATCCTTGATAAATCGATACAAGTCAATGAAACCAAGGATTTTCGAAGTTAAAAACTCCTTGTTCGGTCTGCGCAATAGAAATATATTCTGGGGATCATAGTAATTTCTTTCTTTAAATTTAAAAAACCAATACTAATAAACAAAATATTGACTGTTTAATGCATACTATAATATTTATAATATGCATTAAACCTTAAAATAAGGCATAAAAATTTTTTTATTCATGGTTACTTATATATGCTGTACTCCGGCCGGTACCGACTTTTACAATATATTTTTCTTTAAGTAAATCAGACAGAACCTTTTCTATGGTAGTTACACTGATATCAGGACAAAGAGCAGCAATTTCAGCCTTTGATAATTTACCTAATCTGTTTTCAAAAAGAGTTTGAATACGCTTTGCTTTTGTTGTGCCCTTACTTCGCAGATGTTCAACTCTGCTTGCGAATTCTTTATAAGCACTAAGTATTATAGTGAGATAATAAGCAACAAAAGGAACATAATTATTTTGCTCCGCATGCCAGTTAACAGAACTTTCCTGTAGTGATTCATAGTAAGTTACTTTGCTTTTTTCTATAAGCATTTCAAGACTTATATATTTTCCAACAATGTAATTTTCCCTATAAAGTAAAAGCAGGGTCAGCAGTCTGCTCATACGGCCATTTCCATCATTGAACGGGTGAATACATAGGAAGTCTAAAACAAACATAGGTATTAAAAGCAGTGGGTCAATCAGGCCCTTATTTAAAGCCGTTTCATATTCGATACAAAGCTTATCTACAGCTTCAGGGGTTTCATAGGCTGGAACAGGCTGGAATCGAATCCTGTGAACACCCTCTAAATCAACTTCTTCGATAATATTGTCTGTATTTTTAAAATGTCCGCCGGTTGAAGAACCACTATAGGAATATAGATCCCGGTGCAGCTGAAGTATAATGTTAGGTCTGGGGGGCACATACTCATAGCTTTCATGGATTGTATTGAGAACTTCCCGATATCCAACTATTTCCTGCTCAGACCTATTTAGAGGTTCTGATTTTTGATGTATTAATTCCTGCAGACGAGCATCTGATGTATATATTCCTTCAATCCGGTTGGATGCACCAGTACTTTGAATTTTTGCTGCTTCAAGCATGGAATCAAGAATGTCAGGCTTTGCTTCAATATATAATTCCCGCTTTCCTCTATATTCCTGAATTGCAGATAAAAGATTAACAATATCCGGTGTCAGCAGACTAACAATATGTTTTTGAAAGTTAAAATTACGCATTTTAATCATCCTTTCTGCATATTAAAGAATTTATATGCATCATTATAACATAATTATATGCAGAAAACATAAATGTTATACAGATTCATCTGGTAATTTAAATAGTTTGCAGATATCGGAAGCGGCATTACCATAAATTTACTCCTTCGGGGTACTTCCCAGTTTTCATAAATTAGAATAAATATATCATTCAAAACTGCAGGAATATGCTAAAATAAGTAATATAGACAAAATTATGCCTAAAAAGGGAAAGTGAATCTCAGATGGGGAGACTGCCCCGCCTGAAATATATTACAATAAATTTACTCCCCTGGGGGTATCATTAGAAAAGAGGAAACAGATGCATTACAATTGTTTAATAGTAGACGATGAAACAGAGCTCTCTAAAATGACCTGTGAATATTTTCAGATGTTTAATGTCTCCTGTGCTTATGTGGAAACAGCATCTGAATGCGAGAGATTTTTAAAGGAAAACCAGGTGGATGTTCTTTTAATCGATATTAATCTGGGTGATGAAAGCGGATTTAATATCTGCAGGAAAATTCGTCAGGAATCAGAAATTCCTATATTGTTTATCAGTGCCAGGCAGAGTGATGATGATGTGCTGATTGCATTAAATATTGGCGGAGACGATTATATCAAAAAGCCCTATTCCTTAGGTGTACTGCTGGCAAAGGTTAAGGTAACCATGAAACGCACAGTGAATCGGGAAAAGGTTAATACAGCATCTAATGGAGCAGTTTCCATTAATGAGGGAACAATGCGCATATATGTGAAAGGAAAAGAAATTCAGCTGAAGGCAAAAGAATTTAAGTTATTTAAATATTTGTATGAAAAAAGGAATGTAATAGTCACAAAAGAGGAGCTCTTTAATAAGGTCTGGGGTGATTCTTATTTTAGTGACGGCACGCTGAATGTGCATATAAGAAAATTAAGGGAGAAAATAGAGGAGAATCCCAATGAACCTCAAATTATAAAAACAATTTGGGGAACGGGATATATGCTGGAATTATGAAATTAAGATATATAACAATAACTTTTACAGTCCTGATGGGGATAATAATTGCTGTAATTTATGGACAGGCTAAGGATAATGCTTACAGCAGCATAGATGTAATCCGGTTAAATGAAAATTATAAACAGGTTGTAACTGGACTTAATAATGGAGAAAATTTAAAAAAGCTGGAGGAATCATATAACTGCCAGATACTTTTAAAAACAGATAAGGATTATGAAAGCCGCGTCATGGCAGCTGTTAAAGGCAGCAGGATTCTTATGGATTATGAGGCAGACGGCAGGCTCCTTGGGAAAATTGTTTTTTCCGGAGAAGGGGATTTATTTAACTCTCTGCGCCGCACTTTGACAAACCGGATGATACAGATCTGCATCCTGATACTCCTTTCCGGATATATAATAATAGGACTTATTTATTATTATTACATCATGCCCTTTAGAAAAATGGAGCTGTTTGCTGCGAATGTAGCCAAAGGGGAACTGGATGCTCCCTTGTACATGACAAAGGGAAATTATTTTGGTGCATTTACGGAAAGCTTCGACATGATGAGGGAAGAATTAAAACGTGCTAAAGAAAATGAGTATAAGGCAAATGTAAGCAAGAAAGAACTGGTGGCAGAATTATCCCATGACATGAAGACTCCCATAGCAACAATTAAGGCTGCCTGTGAAGTTTTAAAGGCTAAGGCTAAGATTTCTGGAAATGCAGAGGAATGCGGGGATATACTTGAAAAGGCAGGCGTCATTGAGCAGAAATCTGATATGATTAACCAGC